>CAZEHZ010000036.1:0-20297 GCA_964512385.1 uncultured Victivallaceae bacterium
GCCGTACTTTTCCAATTTATTCAAAATCGTGCTGCTGTTCATGGTAAAAAACCTCCTTTTAACACCTTTCCAAATACAATACCAATACTTTCGCACCTTTTCAAGTTAAAAAGCTAATATATATGGAACAAAAAGTTGAAAAAATCAGTCTTAGAAAACTGGTGATTTGTTTTTTTGCATGTATATTAATTGGGAAAAAGGAGATTTGCACCCATGTTTAAGAAATTATTGACGATGTTGGCCGCCGTATTTACGGTTTTAGTTATTACCGGTTGTGAAGCTATTAACGAAGTACAGTATAAACCGGAATACGTATTAACCTTTTACCAACACGTGCAATATCCCGGCAACAGCAAGAAAATAGAAAAAGAGATCACCGACCCGCGCAACAACCAGACCTATTGGGTAAACAGCAATCAGTTTTTTGACTCCAGCAGTATTATGGAGGTAAAAATGTTTCCGGTGGAAGGCGAACCAAACATGTACACGCTGGCTTTTAAATTAGACCGTTCCGGCACCAGCCGCTGGACAAGTTTGTGCGGGCATTCACGGGCGGTAAAAATCATTATTATGGTTGACGGCGAATTCTACACCATTTATCAGCAGGCAATGGATGTTATTGATGATGATAATAATAGTAATGACATTTGGGTAAACTGCTCAGCCCAGTTTGATATACTTACCGCTAAGGGGATCATGTCGCATGCCCAGCAGAATTACAAATATTTCCATCCGGACATCAACAACTGGTGGTTCGATAAATCAAAATGAAGCTGATCCGTCAGACTCCGGCGGAACTTGCTCCGCATAAAAGAACATTGCCGCAACAGCTTTCCGGCGGCAACACCATTGCCGTGCGGCTTCCCAACTGGTTGGGCGATGCGGTAATGGCAATGCCGGCGGTAAAACAACTTACCAGCAGTTGGCAAAAAGTGGTGGCGGTAGTGCCGCCGCAGATTGCCGAACTCGCCCGCCGTACCGAAGGGATTGCGCAGGTGGTCGTACTGAATGGCGCTCACAGCAAATGGTTGCCGCAAGATATCGAAAATCTGCACAATGCCAATGCGGAAGCGGCCATTCTATTCAATAATTCGTTGCGTGACGCCTGGTATTTCAGAAAAGCCGGAGTGCGTAATTTATATGGTGCGGCGGCTCGCGGACGCTCAATTTTAATGAAAAAAGCGTTCCGATTCCCTAAAATACGCAAAAAACAGCTGAATTTTCTCCATCACAGCCGGAAATATGCGGCGTTGGCCGCCAGTGTTTGCGGTGTTGAATGGAGTGGTGATTTTCCGGCTTTGCGGATTGATGCGGTCAACTATGATTTACCGGTAAATTTCAGCGGTAAAATTCTCTTGTTGGCGCCCGGTGCGGCTTACGGTGCGGCTAAACGCTGGCCAGCGGATCTGTTTAGCCAAACGGCAAAATTGTTTTTGCAAACCCATCCGGACGGATTGATTGTGATTGTCGGGGCACCGTCAGAAACGCCGATTGCCGCAGAAGTTGCGCAAAATCTACCGTCGGAGCAGGTAAAGAACCTCTGCGGAGCAACCGGTTTTAATGCGTTGGCCGCCTGGTTGAAGCGTGCCGATGTTTGTGTGGCTAATGACAGCGGCACTATGCATTTGGCCGCCATGCTGGGTACGCCGGGCGTTGCCATGTTCGGCCCCACCGACTACGCCAGCACCGCACCGGTATCCAAAGACTGGATTTTAATTTATTCCGAATTTCCTTGTGCGCCGTGCTTTAAACGCCAATGCCCTCAACATCCGGAACCGGCCTGTATGCGGGCAATTTCGGCAGAAAGCGTAGCAAAAGCGCTTGAAACGTTGCTTTAACCTACTTCAAATAGATTACTTATTTTAAGTCAATGGCATGTTTCGGGCAGGCATTTACACAGCGTTCGCACTTGATGCAGTCTTTTTCCAATAACGTGCCGCCCGCCTTGGCTTCTGATATCGGCAAATTAAACGGGCAAACCTTTTCGCACTTCCGGCAGCCGATGCAGGCCGAACTTACCCGAATCAATTTCTCCTGCCGACCATGAATTTTACGGTAAATCCGCCCCATCGGGCAGATACTGCACCAGAAAAAGCGGTTAAAAATAAAATATCCCGCCACGCCAATCAGCGTAGTGGCCGCAATCATCCAGTAAAATACTACCCCCCAACTCCGCAGGTTCAGCGGCCTGATCAAGATTACCAATGCAAAAAAAATCAGCATGGCAATCAGATTAAACGGCTTACTGCGCAGAATCGACGGCAGTTTTCGCCCGGTATCCGGAAGTTGACCGTAAAACATTCCGCGCGGACACCACGCTCCGCATCCGGCCCGCCCGCCGGTTTTAAACGCCGACCATAGCCCGAACGCTACATTAATAAACATGCAATACGCTAAATACGGATACCGCCAGCCCAGCAGCAACACCACCAGAAACAAGCCGACTCCGATTCGGGTAAACCATTTATTCTTGTGCATACTTTTCCACCAGTTCCGCACCTAATTCCACACACTTTGCGCATGGAAAATGATGCACGGTTTTTATTTCTCTACAAGTTTCCGCTCCGGCGCAAGCCGTAAATTCGGCAATTATTTCGGCATGTTTTTCCGCCGGAGTCAACAACAAGGCCGCAAACAACGCTCCGCAACGGCCCTCCGGCGCACGACCTCCCCCGGCGGCTTGCAACTCCGCCGTCAAATCCGCACGTTCACAGCCCGCCGCTACCGACTGGGCGCAATTATGAGTTTTAGGGATACTGGTAAAAATCTCAACCGCTCTATTTTTCATCTGAAGTTATGTCCTTTTTATGTTTTTTCTACAATATAATATAGCAACACTTCGGAAATATCCAAATTTTATAAAAAATAAAACGTATTAAACCTTGATTTTTTCATAAAATGACATAAATTAAACGTATGAAAAATATTTTTTTACAAAAGGAAAGGTAAAAATAATGAATTCTCCTGTAAAACTTATCATTGTCGGTGCCGGTGCACGTGGTACCGGTTACTCGCTTTATGCTGAAGAACACCCGGAACAGGCTCAGATTGTCGGGGTGGCGGAACCCAGAGATTTCTTCCGTAACCGCATTGTGCAAACTCACAATGTTCCGGCGGAAAACGTTTTTAACGACTGGAAGGATTTGGCCAAAGTACCGAAGTTTGCCGATGCCGTAATGATTTGTACTCAAGACCATATGCATGAAGAACCCGCTATCGCTTTTGCCAAATTAGGTTACAATATTTTACTGGAAAAACCCATGGCTCCCACCGCCGAAGGGTGCAAGCGCATTGTAGAAGCCGTAAAAGAAGCCGGCGTAATGTTCGCCGTCTGCCATGTTTTGCGCTATACCAAATATACTCAAGAACTTAAGCGTATTATCCAATCCGGTGTGATTGGTGAAATTATCTCAATTCAACATCTGGAACCGGTGGCGCACTGGCATCAGGCACACTCATTTGTGCGTGGCAACTGGCGCAATGAGGCCGAATCCAGCTGTATGTTGCTGGCCAAATGCTGCCACGATGTTGACTGGTTGCGGTATGTGATGAATAAGCCGTGCAAGCAAATCCAGTCGTTCGGGTCGCTGCGCTATTTGACTAAGGCCTGTCAGCCTGCCGGTGCCGCCGACCGCTGTACCGACTGTCCGCTGGAAATTGAGTCCTCCTGCCCGTATTCCGCCATTAAAATTTATCTGCGTGACCGGGTGGTAAATGGTCAGGTGCTGTGGCCGACCGACGTTTTAACCACCGACACCACTCCGCAGGGCGTGGTAAAGGCTTTAAAAGAAGGCCCTTACGGTCGTTGTGTCTATGCCTGCGATAATGACGTAGTGGATAATCAGGTGGTAAATATGTTGTTTGATGACAATACCACCGCCGGGATGACCATGACGGCATTCTGCAATGAAGGCGCCCGTCAAACCCGAATTTTCGGCAGTTTAGGTTCGATTCGCACCGACAGTCAATTCATCTATATTACCAACTTTTTGACCGACAAAGTAACTACGATTGACACCAATCAGCTTAACGACGGCGGTATTTTGTCCGGCCACGGCGGTGGCGATATGGGCCTGATGGCGGCATTTGTCAAAGCCTTGGCAACCAACGATAAATCCTATATCCTCTCTGGTGTGGATGAGACTTTGGAAAGTCATTTAATGGTTTTCGCCGCCGATGCTTCCCGCAAGAGCGGTAAAGTTATGGATATGTAGTTTTTACCACACACCCATAGCTATTATCAGCCGCACGAATAAAGGATTATGGCGGCGGTCATCATTAAGGTGGCCGTTCCCCGCCGTATCCAAACCGTGCGGCTTTTGTTTTTCTCTAAATTCTGTACCCCGAAATGCAGTAAAATTAAGGTCATAATAACCGTAAGCGGCCCTCTGGACGCCATGATTACATTACCGAACACCGGCCCCACCAACGCATAACAACTATACAGGCACGCCTGTTTGCCAAACCAGCTTACCGCATAAGCTCCGGTGGCACGCATATCCGACAGCTTCAATTTTAAATAACGATACAACGCCGCCGCCAACGGCAGTAACAGCATGTTCAACATGCCAGCCGCCAATAATGCCCGTTGCCAGAAACTTGGCGCATTCATGCCGTCAATCAACAACTTTACGGACAAATCAGACATGCAGTAAAACCCCAATGCGCCAAACACCCACCCCATGCCGTGCCAGTTAATGCCGCCATTCTGATAATTCATTACCATAGCCGAGGCCGCCGCCAGCACCACTGCGCCAATTTGTAAAATACTGAATTTTTCCAGCCCCAGCAGATAGGCCGCCACCATCAATACCGCCACCCGCAACCCCAGTAAAGACGACAATCGAGACGGTGCAATACTTTTTTCCGCCATAAAAAACATTATTTCGCCCCCGGTGGTGCCGATCGCCGCCATCGCCGCAAATTTTGACCAATGCCAATCGCCCCAGAAATCCGGAAACCAGCTTAACAGTATCATTGGTATGCTAAGCAGACTCATCCAAATCTGCGTTGCCACCGCCAAAACAATAGCCTTTCCGCCCTGTTTTAAATAGATTCGTGATAAAATATACCCCCCGGACTGCCCCGCCGCCGCCAATATCCCACTGAAAATTCCCCAAAATACCATATTCCCCTCCACTCGTTCTACTAAAAAAACAAAAGCAGACTTGCAAAAAGGAAAAAAAATATTTACTCCCTTCTACAAATCTGCCTGAATTAACCAATTCGACCGTTATTTATACCGGTCGAATCCGGTTTACGAATTAATATTCGTTTTGCTTGCTGCGGGCACGTACACGTAAACGCAAAGCGTTCAGCTTAATGAACCCGGCGGCATCTTTCTGGTCATACGCATCGGCGCCTTCAAAACTAGCCACTGCTTCATCGTACAAACTGTATTCCGAACGCCGGCCGGTAACATGGCAGGCACCCTTGAACAGCTTTACCCGCACTTCACCGGTAACATACTTCTGACTTTCGGTGATGGCGGCCTGGAGCATTTCACGTTCCGGAGCATACCAGAAACCGTTGTACACCATGTCGGCATAACGCGGAATCAAGCTGTCGCGCAAGTGCATAACTTCACGGTCCATGGTGATTTGTTCCAAACCACGATGGGCGGCCTGTAAAATCGTTCCGGCCGGAGTTTCATATACGCCGCGGGACTTCATGCCGACATAACGGTTTTCCACAATATCCACCCGGCCAACCGCATGTTTCTTGCCGATAGCGTTCAACTTGCGCATTAAATTCGCCGGAGAAAGTTTTTCGCCGTTCACGGCTACCGGAATACCTTTTTCATAGGTGATAATTACATCTTCCGGTTCGTTGGCGGCCTGACTCAACGGCTTGGTCATTACGGCGATATCTTCCGGGAATTCATTCCACGGATCTTCCAGCACGCCGCCTTCAAAGCTGATGTGCAGTAAGTTACGGTCCATGCTGTACGGCTTTTTAGCGGTAGTGGATACCGGGATGCCGTTTTTCTTGGCATATTCCACCAAGTCCATACGTCCGGTGAAGTTCCATTCACGCCACGGCGCAATAATTTTAATATTCGGCTGCAAGGCGTATGCGGTCAATTCAAAACGAATCTGGTCATTACCTTTGCCGGTGGCACCGTGGCAAATAGCGTCGGCACCTTCCTGACGGGCGATTTCAATCAACCGCTTGCCGATTAACGGACGGGCAATACTGGTGCCCAGCAAATAATTGTTTTCATAAATGGCGTTTGCCTGCATCATCGGGAAGATGAAATCACGGGCAAATTCTTCGCACAAATCTTCCACATAACATTTTGTGGCGCCGGTTTTAATGGCCTTTTCTTCTACGCCGGAAAGTTCTTCTTCCTGCCCCACGTCGGCACAAAAACCTACGACTTCGGCATTATAAGTGTCTTTTACCCACTTTACGATTACCGAGGTATCCAAACCGCCGGAATACGCTACAATAACTTTCATTTAAACCTTCTCCTTAGTTAGTCTTTAGAAGTCTTAATTTTATTTACCACCACCGGTTCGCTCCCTACTCCGGCCAGATATGTGGTGGAGGTGGGGAAGGCAAAATTTAGACCGGCATTATTAAACTGCTGTAAAATCTCAAAATTAATATCATTCCGAGTCTGTAAAAAGTCAAACCATTCGCAGTTAAACCAAGTAACCACGTTAATAGTCAAAGCCCAATCCCGGAATTCGCCAAAATAAATCCGGGGCGGCATATCGGCGGTAAATTCCGGACGATTATCCAGAATCCGGTGCAAAATATCCAACGCTTCCCGCATTTTTTCCGGCGGCGTATTATAGGTTAAGGTAATATCAAACGCATACTTAATATTAGGCCGGCGGGTAATATTTTCAATCGGATTGTCCGCCACTATTGAGTTTGGCAAGGCAAATAAATTACCATCCAGCGCCCGAATCTTAGTTGAGCGCAGGCCGACCTCCTCTACACACCCGTCCACACCGTTAATCCGTACCCGGTCGCCCACGGTAAACGGCTTATCCATAATCACCATAATTGAGCTGATAAAGTTGGCAATAGTGTTCTGGGCGGCAAACGCCACCGCCAAGCCGACCACTCCGGCACCGGCCAGCAGTGCGGTAATATCCAACCCTAAAATATTCTGAAAAATAAACAGCACCGCAATACTGCCGATGATAATCTTTAACGCTTTGCGGATTAAATTAGTCAGCAGTTCATTTACATTACTGCCGGTTCGTTCGGAAATTCTATGCAGTACACCATCCAGCGCCCCGATACAGCGGAACAAGCCCCACAGCACCACAAAGGAAAAAATCGCCCAAAAACCACGGATGAAAAAATTACGCAACGCCCCGTTCATGGTATTCAATATCCCGGACGAACTGCCGAATACGCCAAGCACAAACAGCGCCGTCATTATTGGACGGGATAATTTTGCGCTGAAAAATTCACCGGCATTATTAGCATTTTTTATAAAAATCCGCCGTATAATACCACGGAATATTGCGGTAATAATCGCCGCCAGAAAAAAACTGACTACACTGCCGATGCCCAGCACCAATAAACTTACTTGATGTTCAGCAATATAATCCCACGTTGCGGCAAAAAAATCAGAGATATTGCTTTGCATTGAATTAAGGTCCGCCGGCAGGCTCAACGGATTTAAAATCGGTAATTGTTCCGCATTATCGATAACTTTTTCGGCATCGGTTTCGGCGGTTTTCAATAAGGACGCATCAGTTCCGCTCCCGGCAGACTCCTGTGCAAACGCCCCCATGCATACTCCACACAGCAAAACAAACATTAAAAAAAGTTTCTTCATACTTAATTTCCGTACTTTTTTTGAGTTGACATTTGAATAAATCAGTTTTTGTTAATATATTACACTTTGAAAAAATTACCAGTAAATCTGTCATATAAATTTTGGAAAGTTGCATTGATATGGCTATACAACAGAATTTTTACACTGAAATGAGGTCGGCAATCCGGCATAATCTTGATTTGGCAGACGTTTCACCGGAAGTCTGGCAGGAGTTTTGCGCCGCCGTTACTCCGGAACACTATCTTGAACAGCCGCCGGCACCGAATCGGATTCCGGCCTCGACAGCCGCCGGAGCAATTAAACCCGACATCAAGCCATCGCTTCAGCATAATACCATAACGCCGTCAAGTCCGCCGAAAAAAACTGAATCGCCCGTCGCTTCAATGCCTGCGTCCATGCCGGATTTAACGCTTTTCTCATGGGAGGAACTGGAAAATGCCGGGAAGAATTGCCGGGCCTGCCAACTGCGTTCCGGTTGCCAAAATGTGGTGTTCGGCGAAGGGAATCAACATGCCGAACTCATGTTTATCGGTGAAGGCCCCGGCGCCGATGAAGATGCTCAAGGCCGCCCCTTTGTTGGTGCCGCCGGTCAACTGCTGGACAAAATGATTCTGGCTATGCAATACCAGCGCCATGAAGTGTATATCGCCAATGTGGTAAAATGCCGCCCGCCGGGGAATCGGGCACCGGAAGAGGCCGAAGCCAACTGCTGTATGAAGTTTCTTACCCGGCAAATTGAGTTGACCGCCCCCAAGGTAATTGTGTTGTTAGGCGCAACGCCGTTACGCTATCTTATGCAGTTAACCGGAATAAAACGGCATCGGGGAACATTTTTAGAGTATAAAAACATTCCGGTAATGCCGACTTTTCACCCGGCATATCTGTTGCGCTCGCCGGAAGACAAGCGTTTGGTGTGGGCGGATTTAAAGCAGGTGATGACTCTGCTGGGCAAAGAGTTGCCAAAACGTTAAGAAAATATTAGATGCGGCATTGACTTTTATAAAACTTGTATTATACTACTTTATATAGATTTTTTTGATTTTTTGTATGAGTTTTATTTGACATTGCCAAAAATACGTTGTCTATTAGCTTAAAGGTGGGAATGGTATGCAGATTTTTAAATTGATACAGGTTATATGTTTGGCGTGGCTGGCAGTGGCGTTAGGAGGTTGCTCGTGGCTGGCCGGCGATAATGAATCGGCAGAGCAAGCCGCTCAGGCGGAACCCCAGGCGGAAGCGGCACCGGAGTTAAGTTTGATGAGTGAGGATGACGATGCCGGATTGCTGAGTTTGGCAAATGCGTTTATGTCGGCATTAAGCAGTAATGACTTTTCGGCCGTTCAACCGTTATTGGCCGGAGATTTGCAGAATAATGTGCAGTTTAAGGAAAATTTTAATAGTTTTTGTCGGCGGTTGCAAGCTATAGGCCCCATAAAAAGTTGGAGTTTGGCGGCAACATTGGAGCGCACTCCACTGCGGGCGGCGGTTTATAAAGTTACAATTGCAGAGCAACTAAACGGAAAAACGGTGAACTCTGATTTATTGTTCGCCCTTACTGCGGCCAAACTGGATGGTAAATTAGTTATAGTTGAATTTAAACCGATTTTTTAAACTCGTAGAGGGGGGGCCTCAGCGGGATAACAAACTAAGGAGGAAGAGGAAAATGAGAGAATTAACCGAAAAACAGAAAAACATCTTGGAATTTATTGAAGACTTTGCCGATCGTGAAGGCATGGCGCCGACCGTTTATGAAATCGGCGAAAAATTCGGCATTAAAACGTCTACCGTTTTTGCCCATCTAAAGGCATTGCAACGGAAAAATCAGCTTACCCGTAGCTCTAAAGCCCGCAGTATTGCCTTGCGTAACACCCGGAGACCGGTGTCTCACATGTCGTTTTTGGTACCGATTCCGCTGATTGGGCGGATCAATGCCGGGATTCCGGCTGACACTCCGGAATTTAAAGAACGTGATATTTATGTGGAACCCTCAATTTTAGCTCGTTATCCCGGCGACAAATTCTTTGCGTTGCGTGTACAAGGCGAAAGTATGCGTGATTTGGGGATTTTAGAAGGCGATATAATCATTGTCCGCCAAACCAAAAACGTTCGCTCCGGCGATGTAGTGGCGGCCTTGGTCAGTAATGAAACCACGATAAAATCGTATTACCCGTTAAATCAGGGCAAAATTGAGCTGCGTCCCGCCAACCCGGACTTCTCCACTCAAATTTACAACGCCCAAGATGTAAATGTTCAGGGGAAAATCATTGGACTGCAGCGTGAATATTAATATAAGATAAAAACAACTCAGATATGAGTAGTTAGTCGATAATGCAGAAGGTGATTTTGGTTGTAGACAAGGCGGCAAGTAGAGCGATGTGTACTTTAGTACATGAGTGGCACAGCCAACGCAGTATACGACAAAAAGCACCGCGGCACCTTCCAGCGGAGGCATGGTTAATGCCGGAGCGACTATGCATAAAACATAGTTCTACGCTGAAAACCTTGCATTTATTTATGTAACTTTTAAAATTTGACATTTTGATTGTTAATGATATAGCCGGTTTTGCATTATCGACTAGTTAATTTTGACAACATCCCGGATTGCTTATTGACGTCGGGGATGTTGTTTTGTTTTTTACGGTTCAATAAGACCGGTCAATTTATCGGGTAAAGATTTATAGCAATCCGCTTATCTGAGCGGGTTGACCGGTTTTTTTGTTATATTATGTGAACGGGAAACTTGTTTTTCTGAAAAGAAGTGGTAAATTATAAAAAAATAATGTTTACAATATTGAAATTATTTAAACAAGAGAAATAAATCATGAAGTCTAAACTATGGAATATGTTGCTGCCGACAATGTTAATGGCAGTTTTTGTTGGTTGTGCATCCACACCGCCGCCACCGCCGGCAAATACGGCTCCGATTTATTTAGTCAGCTCCGAATTAGGTGGTAAAGACCCGGTCGAACCGTTTAACCGCTCCATGTATGTGGTTAACGAATTCGGATTACGCTGGGTTTATCGTCCTGTCGGTTATATTTGGGGATCGATTTTCCCACGGGTGGTCGTTACCGGGTTTAATAATTTTACCGATAATGTCGGTTTTCCGGTGCGCATGTTCAGTTGCTTTTTACAGGCGGAATGGAAGCCGGGCGGCATTGAATTTGCCCGCTTTTTTGTTAATACCACCGCCGGATGCTTAGGTTTTATGGAGGTGGCGCAACCGTATTTTGACCTGCCGCGCCAGGACGAAGATTTTGGTCAGGCGTTTGCCTGCTGGGGCATCGGGCCGGGGTGTTATTTGTTCCTGCCGTTTTACGGGCCGACTAATGTGCGTGACGGCGTTGGAGCAATTTTTGATTATGCCTTTGACCCTAAAAGCTATTTCTATGGCGGCCAGGCATTTACTGCGGTTAATAAACTGTCCAGCGGTTACGGGGCGTTTGACGATTTGTACCGTCAGCAGCAGGACCCGTATGAAATTCTGCGTGATTTGTCTTTACAGCAGCGTTATTTGCAGTTGCACAACTTTAAACCGGCACCGACAGCGGAAGAAAATGTGGAAGTTGCTGAAGGTGAAATCGCCGATAATGTGAGAGCACCGATGGCCGTTGAAACGGCAGTAGATGCCGCCGTGGTAAATCATTTTAAGCGTGAAGCCCGCGCGGTTGGCGGTTTCTCCGGCAGTTCCACTCGCGACACGCTGGATTACTTAGCGTTTATAGAACGCAATCAAACTATGTGGCCGTATTTGTCGCTGTGGAATAGTAATTTTTCACGCAATGGCGAAGTTCGCTCTCTGGCGGTTTTGCCGGAACGGGACAAACTTGATTATAAGTTTTATCTAAATAAACAGGCCGGAAAAACGGCTCCGTTGGTGGTTTTATTGTGCGGTCTGGGCGGCCATTACAGCAGTAGCGGCAGTACCGCTATGGCACAGTTGTTTTATGACCAGGGGTATTCGGTGGCGGTATTCTCCAATACCTTGAATCAGGACTTTTTAAAGGCGGTTACGCCGGAATACTGTTCTGGTTACTCGCCGGATGATGCCAAATTAATTGCACGGGTTTTGACCTTGGCAGTTCAGGATTTACAAAAAAGTCAGGATATTGCGCCCGAAAGTTTAGTTTTAAGCGGATATTCGCACGGTGCTTTGCAGTCGTTATTCATTACGGCCACCGCCGAGCAGGATTTGCCGTTGCCGGTATCGGCGGTTATCGCCGTAAATCCGCCGGTGGATCTGATTTATGCCACTGGAAAAATGGACGGATTTGTGAACGTGGCGGAAAAATGGAGTGCCGACGAAGCTCAGCAGAAAATCTCCGACGTATTAGCCAAATATTTGAGTGGTAAATTAAATTCGCCGAATGCCGTAGACGAAGAAAACAGTCATGCCGTCGTCGGCTTGGCGTTCCGCTTTACTCTGCGTGATGCGATATTCATCGGTGAACGTTATCAGGGGATTCCGGCGTTACAGAACCATTATCAATGGGGCAGTCGTTATCCGTTATATATAGAAATCAATCAGTTGACCTTTGACTGGTATGTGGAAAATGTCCTGTTAGGCTACTATCAGCGCAAATTAAACCGTCCGGATTTGACGGTAGAAGAACTACGCAAAAATAGTTCATTATACAGTATTGGCGATTTTCTGGCGAATGACTCCAGAGTTCATGTTATACATACCGCAAACGACTTTTTACTGAGCGACGCCGATGCGGAGTTTTTAGCCGATACCTGTAAAAATTTAATTCTGTTTGACCGTGGCGGCCACTTGGGGCAGTTGTCCCGCCCGCAAGTTCAGCAGCAGCTTCAGCAGTTACTGCCGAAGCTGGTTAGCAAGGAGAATGATGAGACCCCGCAAGAACTCTGACCCGGCACCGTTACCGAATATCAATGAACTGCTTCAGCAGCTTTCCGCAGTGCGTTTGCGAGACCGCTTTTTTCTAAAAAAAGAGTTGAACCGCATTGCGGAGCAGTTAAAAAAACAACAGGACTGCAGTTTTGCACTGGCAAAATTCAGCGAGAAAGTGCGCATTGCCGAATCCCGCAGTTTAATAAAAGCGGCCGCAAGTTGTAAAATATCCTATCCGGAAGAGTTGCCGGTAAGTTTGCGTCGTACTGATATTTTAGCGGCGATAAAGCAAAATCAAGTGGTGATAATTTGCGGCTCGACCGGCAGTGGTAAAACCACTCAACTGCCCAAAATGCTGTTGGAGGCCGGGGGCGGACGTTTCGGCGCCATCGGTTGTACTCAACCCCGGCGTTTGGCGGCTACGGCAATGGCACGCCGGGTGGCCGGTGAACTGGAGACGGAACTTGGTAATCAGGTGGGCTACAAGGTGCGGTTTGACGATAAAACCGGCCCGAATACGGTAATAAAGTTCCTTACCGACGGAATGTTGCTCAGCGAAATAGCCTCTGACGCCAAACTGCTGAATTATGACGCCATCATTATTGACGAAGTGCATGAACGCAGTTTAAATATTGATTTTTTACTGGGATATTTAAAAAATCTACTGCCGCAACGCCCGGACTTAAAGGTGATTATTTCGTCGGCCACACTGGACGCAGAACATTTTGCCGAGTTTTTTTATCATGCACCGATTATCACCGTAGAAGGGCGAACGTTTCCGGTGGAGGATTTCTATCTGCCCGCCGCTGATGAAGATGAAGAGTTGTCCACTCATATTGCCAGAGCGGTGGAGTTTATTGATGAACTGGACTCCGCCGGCGACATCCTGATTTTTCTGCCCGGAGAACGGGAGATTCGGGATGCCACCGATGTGCTGACCGGCCGTCGATACCGCAATACCGAAGTTCTGCCGCTGTTTGCCCGGTTAAGCATGGGCGAGCAACAGCGCATTTTTGCACCGGGGCGGCAACGCCGGATTATACTGGCCACCAACGTGGCGGAAACCTCGGTTACTATTCCCCGGATTCACTATGTTATTGACTCCGGCTTGGCCAGAATCAGCCGCTATAACGCCAAAAGCGGTATTCAGGAACTGCAAATTGAGCAGATTTCGCAGGCCAGCGCCAGACAACGCCGGGGGCGTTGCGGCCGTATTGCCGACGGGATTTGCGTGTATTTGTATGACGAAGATACTATGAAGCAGGCCGCCGAATATACCGACCCGGAAATAAAGCGTACCAGTCTGGCCGGGGTTATTCTGCAAATGGCGATGCTGAAGCTGGGCAATATTGAACACTTTCCGTTTATTGATCCGCCGCCGGGCAATTTGATTCGAGAGGGTCGACGCACGTTGTCGGATATCGAGGCGATTGATGAACATCATCACATTACCGCACAAGGGCGGAGTATCGCCGCAATGCCGATTGATCCGCATTTAGCCCGTATGTTATTATATGGTAAAAAGTTAGGTGTAGGTTTTGAAATGACGGTAGTAACTGCTAATCTGTCTATTCCAGACCCGAAAGAGCGCCCGCAGGAAAAACAGCAGGCCGCCGACACCGCCCATACGCAATGGCGGGATAAAGAGTCTGACTTTGTATCCATCATCAATTTATGGAATTTTTTACAGCTTAACGCCAAAAGCAAATCCGATTTGCGCAAATTGGCCAGACGTAACTTTTTGAATTTTAACCGGTTGGTGGAATGGAAAAATCTTCTGGATGACCTGTTGTCGGCCGGCAAAGAGGGTAATAATATCATCCCGGTACCCGAAAATATGGTGATAAAAGAGTTTTCGCACGATGCGTTGCATCAGGCGGTGCTGGCCGGCGTGCCGAGAAATTTGGGCATGTATGATGCGGAAAAAGCGAATTATCTGGGTACGGCGGCACGACGATTTTTGCTGTTTCCGGGGTCTGGATTAGCCAAATTAAAGCCGATTCCCAAATGGATTTTAACGCTGAATTTAGTGGAAACATCACGAGTTTTTGCCCGTCAGAACGCCGTGATTAAACCGGAGTTTTTAGAGCTGGTGGCGCCGCATCTTTGTACGGCAACTTATGACCAGGTGGAATTTAATGCGTCCAGCGGTTTTGTATATGCCCGCGAACGTTTAGTCTCCGGCGGCTTGCCGATTCATATGGGGCGGCGGGTGCATTACGGCAAACTGCGCCCGGCGGAGGCAAGAAAAGTGTTTATCCGCGAGGCATTGGCCGAGGGCAAAATCGAGTCTAAGCATCCCCTGATTAAGGCGTACCTACAAGAGTTGAATGCTTTAAAACTTTTAGAAGACAAGTTGCGCCGCCCCGGTACGGTGGTAGACAGCGAAGCAATTTATGAGGCGCTGCTGTTAAAACTGCCGAATAGCGTGGTGTCCACTCAAAGTTTAGAGGCCGAACTGAATAAACAAAAGCTCCTGCCGCTACCGCGCGAGGAGATGATGATGTATCAGTTTACTCCCGTAAATTTTGCCGACTACCCGGACAGTTTGAATATTGCGGGCGAAAAATTTGCTCTGCAATACACCTTTGACTGCGACAGCGAAGCCGACGGCATTGCCGTGTTAGTGCCGAAAAATGATCTGAATTTAATCAGTCCGGCGCAATTAGAGTATCTGGTTCCCGGCTATCTTAGCGAAAAAGTGGAGCTGATGTTACGCAAACTGCCCAAACAAAAGAGACTGCAAATTCGCCCGATAAACGACACCATTGAGTTATATGTGGATGAAGTGCGCCGTGGAAAAATCCCGACCGATTTACCATTGGCGGAAACGCTGGCGGATTTTCTGACCGCAACTTTTGATGACAGTTTTAATCCGGCGGATTTTGACCATGTGGAGTTTCCGGAGTTTTTAATTATGAAAATTGCCGAATTGGATGCGCATGGTCAAATTACCTCGTATCATCAATCTTTGCCGGACAATCCGGACGCCGGAAGCCGGGTCAGCAGTCGGCTGGCTCGCCATTATGCTATGGACGCCGGCGCCATCTGGCCCGGTGGAGAAATGCCGGAGGCCATGCCGTTGCCGGATAATACCGACATTACCGCATATCCGGCGTTGTTCTCCACCGCCAACGGCGTTGGCCGGCAGTTGTATTTGCGGGAAGACGAGGCCAAAATGCGGCACAGCATCGGCATAATTCAACTTTTTCGGCTTCAACACGCCGAACAGATAAAATTTATTATGAAGCATACGCGTTTTACTAATCAGGTAAGGTTGACTCTGTTTTATCATGATTTGGATAAGGAGTATGTTGCTGATTTTGCCGATTTGGCGATTGAACGCAGTTTAGGCGGCAATCTATGGCAGATTCGTTCGCCGCAAAAATTTGCTCAATGCAGTGAACAGGCAGTTGCGGATTTGGCCGAAAACGCCGCCAATTTACTGCTTGAATTAGAGAAAATTGCCGAAAGTGTGGATAAACTTGGAGATTTATTGCATAAATTTTCCAAACGTTCCACCGACGGCATTGCCGATTTAAAAATGCAGTTGTCTTATTTATTGCGGCCGGGATTTTTACGGATTGGCGTGGCCGTGAGTAATTATCCACGATATTTGCGTGGTATGCAGTTAAGAATTGAGCGTTTAAACAGCTTTCCGGCTAAGGACGAAGCTAAATTAGAACAGATTTCTGCTTTAATTGAACGCTTTCGGGTGGCCGCGAACAGCATAGACGATTTGGATAGGCATCCGCAGTTGCAGGAGTTTTTTCTGCAGTTGGAAGAGTTGCGACTAACGTTGTTTGCGCCGGAAATAAGAACCTATCGAAAGGTTTCAATTAAAAGTGTGGAAAATTTTTGGACAGAAATAAGGATTTGAAATGAGCGAAATTAAGTATATGGTAATCGGTAATCCGGTTAAACACTCTTTATCACCGGTAATGCAGAATGCGGCGTTTGACTTTTTTGGCAAGGGAACGCCGTACGGAGTAAGAGAACTTGCCTTGGAGGAGTTGCCGGCGTTTGCAGAATACGCTAAAGCCAATTTGCTGGGTTTTAATGTTACTGCGCCGTATAAACAGGAAATTATGAAGTACTGCCAAGTGATTCATGAAGAGGCCGAAGCCTGCAACAGCGTAAATACTGTAAAGGTTATCGCCGGAAAATTATACGGCTACACCACCGACGGTTATGGCTTATTGGAGGCTATGCGCACCGTGTTGGACTATGAACCGGCCGGTGGAAATGTGTTGTTGCTGGGGGCCGGAGGTGCGGCACACAGCATTGCCGAAACGTTACAGCAGGACGGAATGCGGGAATTGACGGTGGCCAATCGCTCCATGCCGGCGGCGGCGGAACTGGCGGAAAAATATCACGGTAAAGCCATTTTGTTAAGCGATTCAGAGGCGATGGATTCCGCGCTAAGTGTGGCCGATGTGGTGATTCATTGCACAACATTAGGTTTAAAAACTGGCGACCCGTCAATTCTTTCGGCATCACAACTTAGCCGTGTAAAGCGTCTGTTTGACACGATATATTTGCCCAATGCCCTGCAAGCCGCCGCCAGAGAAGCCAACGTCCGTTTAGCCTCCGGCAGTACCATGCTGTTATATCAGGGCGCGCGGGCGTTTGAAATTTGGACCGGCCATGCGGCACCGATTATTAAAATGCAACTTGCACTGCAAAAAGCCGTGCAGGAATTAAATAAGAAGTAAGAAAAAATGGAATTGTATGCTCAACTTTTAACGCCGGAAATGCGGCCGGTATTTTTGACTGCCATGTTTATTTTCGGCAGTTGCATCGGCAGTTTTCTAAATGTCTGCATTTGGCGAATGCCGTTGAAGGAGTCGATTGTTTTTGCGCCGTCGCACTGCACCAGTTGCGGCAAGGCGATCAAATGGTATGACAATATTCCGTTGGTAAGTTATTTGGTATTAGGCGGTAAATGCCGCAGTTGCCATAAACATTACACAATGCGGTATTTTGTTATTGAACTGGTTACGGCGATAATTTTTCTGTTGCTGGCAATTTTGTGTCCGCCGGAAAATTTGAAGCTGTTGCCGATCTTTCTTACCGCCAGTTCGGTGATGATTGCGGCGGGGATGATTGATGCCGAACATGCGATAATACCGGACAAATTGAGTTATTTTCTGTTGTTTGCCGGAATTTTATATGCATCAATATTCGGTATTTTCTCGCCGTTTTCCGGGCGTCATCATGCCGGAATAGATGGTTTTGCCACTTCAATTTTTACCGCTATAGAGGTGGCCGTTTTCTTAGGCATCTTTGCTGTAATCGGTAAAAAACTGGCTGGAGTTACCGTGCTGGGCTGGGGCGACGTTAAACTTTTATCCGCCGTCGGAGCCAGTTTAGGGTTAGTGGGTGTTTTAGCCATTACGATTATAGCAAGCATGGCCGGAGCGATTTTCGGTGTACTTCTAGCGTTGGTAAAGCATCAGAAGATGGCCAAACTGCATGTGCGTTTCGGGGCATTTATTGCGATTGCCACCATTCTTTACTGCATATTGTTCTACATAGTAGTGCCCCGTTTATAACCGCCGCAAAACGTAACCGCCCAAACTGTGAACAATTTTTTCTACACTTTTTATCACAGTTTGCGGTCTGTTTTTTTACGCATAAAGGTTGCCGCCAGAACAAGCAGAAATATTGCAACGGTAACTGATAGAAAAATCCATGTTCGCTTGATGTTTTGAATTATTCGACCGGACATAGAGGATTCGGTACGATTTTTAAGGTCTTTTTTCGCAACATTGGTTTGAGCGTTTGCTAAGGTGGTGAACAGTTTGTCCTCCACATGGCGAGGTGTGGAAAATTCAGCCTCCGGAATTTCCGGATTAAGCTGTATTTTTATAAAACCGATATCGGAAATCAACTTTCCGTTCGTATCAAAATGTTCCCGTCTTAAAATAATTTTACTTTCTCTATCGATGGTAAAGGCTCGATTTACCGCTTTATACTTTGGCCATACAAATCCACCGATCAACTTTAATTTCTCAATATTGGCACTTGGTATCGTTACCGTAATTTTTATGCAATCTCGGTCGGCATAGG
This sequence comes from uncultured Victivallaceae bacterium, assembly GCA_964512385.1. GTDB lineage: Bacteria > Verrucomicrobiota > Lentisphaeria > Victivallales > Victivallaceae > CALXXL01. Next base: position 18,732 of record CAZEHZ010000036.1, read on the forward strand.
TAGTATTTTCGGCTGAAAAATCTAATAATTTCAGCTCATCAGGGTGGATTTCACGGAATAAATCATCCCACATAAACAGCGAAGAGTTCCAGAGTATGCGAGTCGTTTTATCGCCTGACGAGGCAAAGACACCATCATTATTTTGCAACATAAATCCAGAATTGTCAAGATATTGCAATTTTTTAAAAACGTTACCGTCCGGGTCGGCATGTCGAGTTATGGTAACGTCTTTACCATCATCCAACTTTGCGGTGGCAATATAACTGGCCACCTCGCTTTTTTTCATGGCTTCCAACAATAACGTTTTATCTGCTTTGGCGGCAAACGACGATGCTCCCCCAAGAGATATCAGTAGAAAAATAACGACTTTTTTTAGTGTAAGCATCATAATTTATACTTCCAGTGCTTCGGTAATCATACCGTTACTGATCAAATAAAGCCCCCAGTTTTTTCCGGCTTTTACTAATTGAGGGTCTGCAACCGCCTCTACCTCAATAGGCGCAAGCGTTTCGCCATCTACTATTACATTAAAAATATATGAATTTTTGCGGTTTCCTGCCGAGGCAAAAACGGTTACGTCAGCCGCCATATAGCCGGTTCTAATTTCATTTTTCAGCGCACTGTCCAATATAACGGAGATAGTCTCCTCGTTGGTTATCAGCACAAAGCATAGCGCATCAGTTGCCACGGCGCCACGAGTGGCACTGTCGGCATTCGGCCATAAAACAACCGCACATAATACCAAAAGTACCGCCAGCAGGAGCAGTAAATATTTTTTATTCATAACATGTTATCCTTACAATATTAATGATTATAAACACTATTGAGTTTTTTATAATTGATCAAGAACATTTTTATGTAACTCCGTGATTAGCCGGGGATTACTTTTGGTTTAACATTTCTAATGCTTTTTCGGCTTTTTCCTTCAGTGATTTTTTTATTGCTGGGTGGTCTAAACCAGGCAAAACTGCTTCATAGTAAGGTATTTGTTCGATTGCGGTTGTATACCATGTATACGCTTTTTGATAATCAACATTACAACCGGTACCGTTAAAGAATAAATCACCATACAACATTTGCGCCGGAGCATAGCCGGACTCGGCCGCACTTTTTATCAGCATAATTCCTTTGGCGGTATCTGCTTTTTTCAGATAATACTCACCTAATGCCGTTTGACCAACCGGATTGCCGGAATCAGCCGCTTTTTGAAACCAATAAATCGCCTTATTGACCTCCGGCAGTGTTTTTTGAGTACCAATGTAAATTATTCCCAACATAACTTGGGCATCGTCATCGCCATTTTCGGCAAAAACAGAGAGCCGGTCAATCAGTTTATTTACCTCAATGGTTTCAGACTCTTCGCCACGGCACAACAAAGAGGCCTGCGCCATTATTTCATCATGGTCGGATTTTTTATCTTGCCCGCTACGACTTATAATTAGAATTATTGACAATAGCAGGAGTGCCGAACAAAACAATACGATAAAAGCAGTTTTCTTTTTCATCGATCCCGATCCCTTATTGTGATTGCGGCTATGATTAACATACCATTTTTCTATTTATCAG
>CAZEHZ010000037.1:0-2931 GCA_964512385.1 uncultured Victivallaceae bacterium
TTTACATCATAACCTTTTTGGCTTTTTTCCGATTTTTCCGCTTGACAAAAATAATTGTCATAGTATACTATTTATGTAGTACAGTTAAAAAAAGGAGATTGCAATGTGTTAAAAAATTTTAAAATAGAGTACAGTTCCGGTATTCCGGTTTATAAGCAGTTGATCAATCATGTATCGAGTTTAGTTGGCAGCGGTCGTTTGGCCGCCGGAGCGCAACTGCCTTCGATACGGGAAGTAACTGCTGCTCTGGGGATAAATCCGAATACCGTGGCCAAGGCGTATCGGGAGCTGGAGTTGCAAGATATAATTGAAACTCAGCGTGGACGCGGATGTTTTGTGGCAACAATGACCAATAAGGTTATAACCGCAGAGGAAAAACAGCAAATTTTGGATAATTTATACCAGAAATTTTGCAGTGAAGCCGCCGGCAACGGCGTGGATGAGTTTGAACTAAATCAATATATAAAAAACAAGGGGAATGAGTTATGAGCAGGTGGCAAAACAGTGTGCGTAATTTAAAAGCGACATTGAGCGTGTTAAAAAACAATAAAAAACTATTATTTATGCTGGTCAGTAATTTTTTAGTCATGATGTGTTTATGGATGTTTATGGCGCTGGTGTTTTTCGGCGGCTTGTATAGTACGGATTTCAATGTAACGGCGGAAAATGCATTGGCGTTACAAATATATGTATTCAGTGTGCTTGTAATCGGCGGGGTGCTATCCATATTTTTCAGTTGTCTGTGCGGCGTAGCGTTTTATAACGAGGTTTTTGCCGCCTTCAACGGTCAGGGCGTAAGTTTGCGGCGGGGGTATAAGGCGGCGTTTCGCCGTTGGCCGGTTATTTTAGGCTGGGCGATATTCTCGGCCACTGTAGGCTTGATAATTCGGCTTGCCAGTCAGTTTTTCGGTATATTCGGCCGTCTTGCCGGCAACATTTTTGGTTTTGCCTGGGCGGTCTGCACGGTGTTTGTGTTGCCGATAATTATTCATGAATATGATGCAAAAATGCCATGGAAACTCCTGTCCCGTTCCGGTGGCATCATCCGTAAAACCTGGGGCGAAGCATTGATTGGAGTAGGCGGAGTAACTTTTTTTGGCATGATTGCCGCCTTTATCATTCTTTTACCGGCAATGATCACCGCTTGGTATGTCGGCTTTGCAACCGGGAGCATGGTGTGGTTGTTCTCAATCATAATTCCGGCGATATTACTGGTAATGGTGCTTAATATTATAGTATATATGTTGCAGCAAATCTATGTGGCGTCGCTGTATGTCTATGCAACTGAGGGTGTTATTCCGGAAGGTTTTACGCAGGAAAATATGGATAATGCCTGGCGGGTAAAAAAAAATGATAAAAAATAATAATAAAGATTGAAAACCCGCTTGACAAAAAAATTATATAGAGTACATTGTTATTCTATAAGGCCGTTTTTGTACTGCTGGAAAATAGTAATAAACTTAGGAGTCTGATGATGAAAAAGTACCTTATGTTGTTGGTAATTCTTGGGTTAAGTTGTGTATCGGTGCAGGGGGCGGAGGAACCGGTATTAACGCCGCCGAATTGGTCATACAGTCAGTTTACGGAGTCGCCGGAGGCCTATTATGCCGCCTGGAACACCTTTTTAACTCAAGTGGCGACTGCCGCCGGAAAACAACAGGCGGAAGTCCGGCTGGATACCGACGGCTGGAGTCTGAAAACCTCAGTCGGTAATGTTTTATTCGGCTGGATGCTAATGCCGTTCGCCAAGACGCCGGAAACGATCAATGCGCAGGATTATGTGGGGCGTTTTTATCCGTCGGTGCGGGTAAACTGGCCGTTGAACATGAATTCCCGCCCGGTATTGAATATTCGTGAATTTGACCGGCCGGAGTTTATTGGTTCTGAATTTGAACTTACGCAGTTCCGTTCCGCCTATATCAGCAATATTGCCGGAACTAACGGTGATGGGATTTTGACTTTAGGCATGAGTCAAATCGGCGTATTCCACGGTATTGATGTCGGGTTGGAATGCAACGACAGTTATAAATTAAATGGCGTGCAGATTGCGGCGTGGAAAAACCATACATCCGTATTGAACGGCTTCCAAATCGGCGTATTCAATTCGGTGTCGTACACCTTAGGGAGCAACGGCTTAGGCCTGCAAATCGGCCTATTTAATTATAACGGCCGCCTGACACTGCCCATATTGAATATTGTCTATTAAGGTATCAGTTAAAAACCACTTGTAAATTGTTTTTCCAATGCTACATTATAGCTGAAAGACGGTATAATAAACATTGAAAATCGGGGAATTGACTATGCGGAAACTTGAACGACTGCGGCAGAAGCGTGGCGATATTTATAGAATTGCCCAAAGGCACAATGCCCATAAAGTGTATGTGTTTGGTTCATGTGCCCGTCAGGAAGAGACCTCCGGCAGTGATATCGATTTTTTGGTTGAGTTCAATAACGCCACCTTGTTTGACCATGTTCGCTTGGAACAGGAACTTGCCGAGTATTTGCAAAGCCCGGTAGATGTGGTGTCGCTTTTGGCCTTAGGTCAAGATGCCTTTGCCGCAACGGTAAAACAGGAGATGGTTTTGCTATGAATCGAGATATGGCCCGCATAGAACATATGATTGATGCCTGTGAAAAAATAATACTTTTCACTAATGTGGACTTTAAAAATTATCAACAGTCTTTGGAAAAACAAGCGGCCGTGGCACGATACTTTGAAATATTGGGCGAAGCGGCCAATAAAGTGTCAATTGACTTGAAAGCAGAATATCCAGATATACCGTGGAAAATAGCAATCGCAGTCCGTAATATTTTAATACATGATTATATAAAAGTGGATTATTTAGAATTATGGCAAACTGCCAAATCGGATATTCCTGCTTTGCTATTACAATTGAAAGTAATTTATCAAAATTTTTAATTGGAATAGCG
>CAZEHZ010000037.1:2941-20150 GCA_964512385.1 uncultured Victivallaceae bacterium
GGCTTATAATAAAAAACACGGCGTAAAAACCGTGTTTTTTTATTGCTTAACAGCTTAGTTGATGTCGGCCAGATCGGGGATATTGTCGGCAAAGAGCGACATTCCGGTGGCTTTGGCAATCTTCAGCGTCAGCAAGTCTCCCACTTTTACGCCGGGAAGCGGGGCAAACATTACCGACTTGGCGGTGGAGGTTTTACCCGTCCAACGAGCCGGATTGCGGAAACTGGGGCCTTCCACCAGAATTTCCACACTCTGTCCGATTAAGGCGGCGTTGGCTTTTTGCGAGCGTAACGCTAAATCGGCCAGCAGAATCTGATTGCGTTCCTCTTTAACCTCCTGCGGTACCGAGTCTTCGTGCTTGGCGGAAACCGTGCCTTCCCGCGGCGAATATTTAAAGATAAACGCATTTTCAAAGCCCACAATATTCATCAAATCACGAGTCGCCTTAAAGTCGGCATCGGTTTCGCCGGGAAAGCCGACAATAATGTCGGTGGAGAAGGTGATACCGGGCACAGCGGCTTTCAGTTTATTGACGATTTCCAGATAACTCTTATTGGTATACTGGCGATTCATGCGCTTTAGCACCTCGTTCGAGCCGGATTGCAGCGGCAAATGAATACTGCGGCAGATTTTCGGTTCCTGCGCAATCGCCTGAATCAGATGCGACGTAAAATAACTGGGATACGGCGAGGTGAAACGTACTCTGGCAATACCCGGCACCTGCGCCGCCTGCGTCAGCAAATCGCCGAATGGCGACACATCGTCCGCCGGCGGCGTTAAGATGCCGTTTAAGCCGAATGCCGCCACATTTTGCCCCAGCAACATAACTTCACGCACGCCGTGAGCGGCCAAATCCTGTACTTCCGCCACCACATCGGCGGCTTCCCGGCTCATTTCCCGCCCCCGCACATACGGTACAATGCAGTAGGCACAAAAGCGGTTGCACCCTCTGGTGATGGCCACCTGCCCGAAAATCGAGGCCTCATTCGTGGAAAAATCGTGTACGCTCATCCCGGTCAGCACGGCTTCGCTATTAGCCAGCAACGCCACTTGGCGGCGTTCTTCGGCAATCTGCTCCACCAGGTCGGGGAGTTCATGCAGTTGGCCGGTGCCTAACACAAAGTCGATATGCGGCACTTCTTTAAATAACGCTTCACCGTGATTTTGCGCCATACAGCCGATTACGCCGATAATCAAATTTTCGTTTTGGCGTTTTAACTTCTTCATGTGCATAATCTTGCCCAAGGCCTTGCGTTCGGCCTGTTCCCGCACACTGCAAGTATTAAAAATCAGCACGTCGGCCTCGTCTTCCTGCGGCACAATCCGGTGATTACGTTTAATCAACATTCCGGCCAAGGCTTCGGAGTCGCGTTCATTCATCTGACAACCGTAAGTTTTGATAAATATTTTCATGAGCGGCCGTCCTGCCGGCATAAGGAGAGTTTGTCGCGGTGAATCACTTCGGCCGGGGCGTTACTGCCTAACAATTCAGTAACTTCGGCGGCACGCAAGCCCCGGATTTTGTAGCAGTCTTCGCTGGAGAAGTTGGCGAGTCCCCGCCCGACGGGGTTGCCGTTACGGGTTACAATTTCCACGGCGTCGCCGGCGTCAAAGTGGCCATGCACCTGCTTAACGCCGGAGGGCAGCAGACTGGAACCGTCTTGAATCAGGGCTTTAGCGGCGCCCTCATCCACCACAATGCGGCCGCAGACTTCGGCAAACGAATCGATCCATAATTTGCGGGAGTGGAGTTTTTCCTCCTGCGGCAGGAACAAGGTGCCGATATCTTCGCCGTTGGCGATTTGCTTAAGCACATCGGCATGGCGGCCGTCGGCAATCCATAGGTGGCCGCCGGCACGGGTAGCGAGCATGGCGGCGTTCAGTTTGCTGGCCATGCCGCCGATGGAGAAAGTGGGGTCGTCGGTACCGCCGGCCATGCCTAAAATTTCGTCGGTAATATCGGAAACCACGCTGATGCGGTCGGTAAGCACGCCGTTTTCGCGGCGTCGCAATCCGCTTTCCGTGGTCAGAATAACGGTAAGCTGCGACTGCGTCATAGCGGCCAGCATGCCGGACAAAATATCGTTGTCGCTGAATTTGAGTTCCGCCACCGACACCGAGTCATTCTCATTAACAATCGGCAGAATATTGTGATTCCATAAAGCCTGAATGCAGTTCTGCACGTTCAGATAACGGTCGCGATGGCGTAAATCGTCTCTGGTCAGCAGTAACTGGGCGGCCAGAAAGCCCTCTTTGGCGCAGGCGGCGTTATATTCGGCCATCAACTGCCCCTGACCGAGGGCGGCCAGAGCCTGAATTTCGGCCAGTTTGCGGGGGCGTTTGCTCTTTTTAAGCAACTTCAACCCAGTGCCGACGGCGCCGCTGGAGACCAGCAGAACCTGATACCCTTTTTTGCGAAGCAGGGCGATACCGTGAATCAACTGCGGAATGCTTTCCGGGTCAGTAAGCAGTCTGGTACCGGCTTTAACAATGATTTGGCGACACTCCGCCATTAATTTTTTACGTTCTTCCATGGATAAAATCCTCTGTTATTGTATATAAATAATCACTATAATATATCTTAATTGGATGAATTTAGCAACTTGCAGTTAATAAAAAGCGGTTATTTATCTTAAAAAACACTTGAAAAAAGCGGAAACCGGCGTAATATTTGTATCATGAGGTGATAGTAATGATAATAAAATGTCCAAAATGTCAGCAAACCCAGGACTCGGCGGCGTTAACGGAGTCTGAAGGGCGCTGTGTAGCTTGTAACTTTGCGCTGGCCGGAGACTTTTCCGGCGGCTGTATAGACGATTTTCAAATATTGGCGGAACTGGGGCGGGGGAATAACGGTGCGGTGTTTTTAGCTTTACAGCTGGGCACCGGCCGGGAAGCGGCGTTAAAGATTATGCTGGAAGAGGCTTTAACGGCTAAAGACGGTGCGGCCAACTTTTTTAAAGAGGCACGGGCGGTGGCAAAACTGAACCATCCGCATATTGTGCAGGCGGTGGCGGCCGGGCGTATGGAGAGCGGCAATTTCTATTTTGCCATGGAACTGGCGGACGGGCCGTCGGTGGAGAAACTGCTGGATACGAATGGAGCGATCAGCTATCGGGACACGTTGCGGATCGGGGCGGATATTGCCGGCGGCATGGCGTATGCGTGGGAGAGTTGCGGTCTGATTCATGGTGACATAAAACCGGGGAACATCATTTTGCATCATGGTCAAATCCCCAAGCTGGCGGATTTAGGCTTGGCGCAGTTCCGCAAGGTAACGCCGTGCGAGATTATGGCTACGCCGCTGTATGCCCCGCCGGAGGTAATCAAAGGCGACTTTCCCAACATGGGTTTTAAGTCCGACATTTACAGTTTTGGAGCGACATTGTATGAAATGTTCAGTGGTGTTCCGCCGTTCCCCGGCAACGATATTGACTTGGTTTTAAAGATGCAATTAGAGCAAACGCCGATGAATTTGTGTGAAAAATTAGGTCTTTTTGATGTAGATGTGGCCAATTATATCGATTTAATGCTGGCCAAATCGCCGTCCGAGCGTCCGGCTTCGTGGGCCGAAGTGGCCGACTTTTTAGCCGAACACTACGAAAAACAGTAGTCTAAGACGAAAACCAACTAAGGTTTTTGTTTTTTTTATAAATATTTTTTAAAACGTCTTGACTTTTTATTTTTTAACGCTATAATTATATACGAGCAATATATATCAATGGATTAGGATATAGTTTTTATTACGTTTGAAAAAATGTAATATCTTAAAGAAAAACAACTTAGGATAAAAAAATGAAGAAAGCGAAGTTTACTCTTATTGAATTGTTGGTGGTAATTGCCATCATCGCCATTCTGGCCGCAATGTTACTGCCGTCTTTAGGCCGTGCCCGTGAAATGGCCAAGAAAGCCAGCTGTAGTTCTAACCTGAAGCAGTGTGGAATGGCATTTCTGATGTATAGTAATTCAAATAACGACTGGATTATGACTTGCCCGATAGATCAATGGGCTAATGTTTGGTTTAAAACTTCCGGTATTCCGGAAGCTTTGGGATTCACTTTGATTACCGACACCAAGGCTTCTCCTAGTCCGGAGGACTATGCACGTGAATTAAGAGCTCGCAAAATTACCGTTTGCCCCAGCGGGATAGATTTTGATAACCCGAACGCAAGACAATCGGCCTATGGTTCCTGTTATACCGCTACAGCTATTGGCGATTATGAAGATGACGGTTGTGAAGTGGTAATCCCGAACGTCGGATGTTTTACAAAAATCTCCCGTTGCAGCTCCACCAGCAGTTATATTTTGTTAATGGACACCGCTTATGGGAAAGATCGTGAAGGACAGGTGCCGGGCGTAGGTAATCAGGCTTACTTCTTTTACCGGGATGTGTTGTCATGGAGCGGTTTGATTGGTCGTCATAACGGCTTGGGCAACTTAGTGTATGGCGATGGGCACGTGGGCGACAGCGTAGACAAAACTGCGTTATTTGAACAGTCTCACCTGCGTGGTATGCTGATCGACGGCGGTTATGACTATGAAGAATTTGACAAATAATCGTGCATTATAGTGCATGAATTTTAAACCCGGTATCGTAAAAAGCGGTATCGGGTTTTTATTTGGTTTTTTATCGTTTTAGATACTGGATTTTTATGTTTCTTTATGCTATATTACCAAGGAATATAAATAAAATAATAATTTTTTTTGGAGGTTGGATGATGAAAAAGTTTTTTGCCGCACTTCTTTGCGGTGCTTTAGCCGTGGTTATGGCCGGTTGCTCCGGGAGTGATGAAAATCTGGTGGCCGTAAACGCCAATCAGGATTTGGCGGAAGTTACCAAGGCGGCTTCGGCGGCCGATATGAATACAGTTAAGTTAATGCTGGCCTCGTATGACGCCGCCATTATTCAGGCCAATAAAGAGCTGGCTAAGAGTCATAACGATTTTACCAAGGTAAAAATTGTGGACGTTAATAAAGAAGAAAGCACAAAACTGCGTAAGGATATGGCGGATTATCAAACCCAAATCAACAATCTTGAAGCGCAGAAAAAACTTTATCTCAGCCGTTTGGCGGCGTTGGAAATCGCCAATGCGCCTAAGCAATAACATTTGCGGATAAAAAACGCCCGGTATAGAGATATATGTAAGTGGGCAATAAAAAACCGAAACCCCGATTTTACCGGAATGTTTCGGTTTTTTTATTTATTTAACGAAGATTATATTATTGATACGGGGCAAGTCGGGTAGCGTTTCGGTAAAATTAAATTCCAGCGAATCAGCATCAAAGTTGAATAAACTTAAATTGCCGGAGCGTTCATTGCAGACATAAAACAGTTTGCCGTCCGGCGAAAAACCGCAGTCTCGCGGCCAATCCCCCTGACATGGAAAAGTAAAAATTAACCGCCATTCACCATTACGCAAACTGAATACCGCAATGGAGTTGTCGCCTCGATTCGTCATAACTGCGGTATTCGGCACCGGGGTCAAGCGGATTGCACCCGGATAATTCGGGGTGGTTCCGGCGGCGGAAATGCCGGCAACGGTTTGAGTCAAAGTTTGTGCCGTAAATACGGCCAGCGTACTGTTTAACTCATTCGCCACCAACAGTTGATTAGCGCCGGAGTACACAAAGTGCCGGGGCCCGGAACCGGCGGGCAACTCCAGCGTATCTAAAAAGGAAACTTTGCCGTCGGCCGGGTTAAACGAAAAGCAAACAATGCGGTCAGAGCCTAAAAAGACGGCGTTCAAACTTTTGCCGTCGGCCGCAAACTCCACAAAATGAGCATTTTTCAATTCCGCATTCTGGAATGAATGCGAATAGCTTGGTATGCCGTTTTTGCCGATATGATAAAAATCCAGAACGCCGTTGCCGTAATTGGCAGTTACTAAAAAGTTGCCGTCCGGTGAAATTGCCAAATGGCAGCCCACGGTGCCTTTACCCTCAGCTTCAGCCAGCAACGCCATACTGCCGTCGGCGTTCAGACTGAAAAATGAGACTCCGGTATTGCGTACCGCATAAATTCGGCGTGGCAGTTGGGGCGACTCCAGCAAATAGTTAGCGGATTTCAATGGTAAAAAAGTTTTTTGCGTTAAATTGTACACTCCGGCTTCGGCCTGAGTGCCGTCAAGTACGGCCAGCATCTGATAGTTCTGCATATTAACATCTCCTGAAACTATAAGGGTTAGGAACAATAAAATTAAACTGTAAAGACTTTTCATGGTTGTATTCCTCAGATTTTACATGTTATATACTATACACGAGAGTGATAAAAATGCAAAAAAAACAAGTTTATGCGTTTAAAATTTGCATTTTTTTTGATTTATGATATAGTTTTGCAGTCTTTATTTTTGAACATGAATCATTTTAGGATATAATATACGGCATGAAAAAAGTATCGGTTTTAATTCTTGGCGCAGGCGGACGCAGTACAATTTACAGTAAATTACTGAAGTTGATGCCGGAAAAAGCGGAAGTCGTTGGCGTGGCGGAACCGCGCCCATTTTTCCGTAACCGCTTGGCGGATGAGCATCATTTGCCGCCGGAACGCCGCTTTTCATCTTGGGAAGACGCCGCCAGACTGCCCCGGTTTGCCGATGCGGTAATCATTGGTACTCAAGACCGTATGCATGTTGACCCGGCGGAAAAGTTTTCTGATTTAGGCTACCATATCTTAATTGAAAAACCGCTGGCGCCGAATCCGGAAGGCTGTCGGCGAATCCATGCGGCGGCCAAGCGCAATAATATCATGCTGTCCGCCTGCCACGTGATGCGCTACACCAATTACAGCGGAATAATACGTGAGATGATTGACTCCGGCGCCATCGGTAAGATTATGTCCATACAGCACTTGGAACCGGTGGGGCATTGGCGTTTTGCGCACTCTTATGTGCGGGGCAACTGGAGTAAAGAGGCAAATTCGTCCAGCGTTCTGCTGGCCAAATCCATTCATGATTTGGACTGGATTACCTATATAATGAATAGTAAATGTACAAAAATTTCCTCGTTCGGGTCATTAATGTTTTTCCGCCCGGAGAATCGTCCGGCGGGGGCGGCGGAACGCTGTTTGGATTGTCATGCGGCGCACGAATGCCCGTACAATGCACCGCGCTCATATTTGAACCGCTTGCGTAACGGATTGATTGACAATTATTTAGAGTCCGTAACCGGAGACTTGACCGAAGAAAGTATTATCGAGGCTCTCCGTACCGGGCCATACGGCCGCTGTGTGTTTGCCTGTGATAACGATGTGGCTGACCATCAAGTAGTTAATATGGAATTTGAGTCCGGCGCCACGGCGGTGTTTTCATTAGTCGGCTGTTCGCAGTACGGCAGCAGACGAACCACCATTTTCGGCACTGCCGGCGAAATCCGGTGCGACGGTAAAAAGATTACCATGTATTCGTATTTGCGGGAATGCACATCGGAAATTGCGATTCAACCGGATGACGGAAGGTTGGAAACTAAACACAACGGCGGCGACTTAGGCTGTTTGGAAGCATTTATTGACGCTGTGCGGGAAAATAATCCGGCCCGGATTTTGTCCAGTGCCGATGTGTCGCTCCAGACTCATTTAATGACGTTTGCGGCCGAGGAGTCCCGGCTGTCCGGACGCACGGTTTCTTTGTAATAAATTAGTTTTTACCCAGCCATCCGGCATTAAAAATTGTCCAAATACTATGCCATGCTATTTTTGGCGGTGGAGGGGTTTTTATTATGGAGGTGGGGTATGATTACTAAATTTAAAATTTCCGGTATGCGCTGCGCGTCGTGTGCGGCTCATGTGGAAAAAGCCGTGCGGGAGCTTCCGGGCATCGTTTCTGCCCATGTTAATTTATTGGCCAATTTGCTGACCGTAGAACACGAATCACCGCAAGTTACGGTGGATAAAGTGATTAGCGCAGTAGCCGCCGCCGGATATAAGGCCGAAGAGAGTCTGGACGATGCGGCGGCAAAACCGGCGGATAATCAAGCTGAACTTAAAGCATGGCGGCGGCGTTTATGGTGGTCGGTGGGATTTCTGCTGATTTTACTGTACGTTTCTATGCAACACATGACTCATGTACCGTTGCCGGCGGTTTTATGCGCACCGCATAATCCGTTTTGGTTCGGGTTGTTACAGCTTATTCTGTTACTGCCGATTCTCTATTTAAATCGTGATTTTTTTATCAACGGCATTAAAACTTTACTGCACGGTGCGCCGAATATGGACTCGCTGGTCGGGCTGGGCGCCGGGGCTGGCGTGGTGTATTCCTTGGTGATTATGGGGCAGTGTATTGCCTTTAGCGACACCGATTTGACTCATTTGCGCATGGATTTTTATTTTGAGGGCGCCGGAATGATTCTAACCTTAATCACCTTAGGCAAGTTTTTAGAGGCACGTGCCAAGGGGCATACCGGCGATGCAATTGCCAAATTACTGAGCTTAGCTCCGCAAACGGCGGTGATTGAGGTGGATAATGCCGAAAGATCCATCCCGATTGCGCAATTACAGCGTGGCGATGTGATGATTATTCGTTCCGGCTCCGCAATTCCGGCCGACGGTGTGGTAATTTTGGGCAACGCCGCCGTCGATGAAGCCATGTTGACCGGCGAGAGTATTCCGGTGGAAAAGTCTCCCGATATGAGCGTGTCGGCCGCTACGGTTTTAGTGTCCGGCTTTATCAAAGTGCGGGCGCAGAAAGTGGGGCAGGATACCACCTTGGCGCAGATTGTCAAGTTGGTGGAGGCCGCCGGCGGCGGCAAAGCCCCCATCGCCCGTTTTGCCGACAAAGTCAGCGGCGTGTTTGTGCCGATTGTTATTCTTATTGCCGCCGTTACTCTTATCGCCTGGTTGCTGTTGGGGCATGGGTGGCTGTTTGCCGTCTCCTCGGCAATCGCCGTGCTGGTGGTCAGCTGTCCGTGTGCGTTAGGACTGGCCACGCCGGTGGCGATTATGACCGGCAGTGGCAAGGCCGCCGAATGCGGGATTCTGTTTAAAACCGCCGCCGCCCTGGAGCAAACTAATAAGGTGGATTGTGTAGTGTTTGATAAAACCGGCACGTTGACCACCGGCCAACCCGTGGTTACTGATGTAATTACGCTGAATGAGTGCAGTACGGAAAAACTGATCACCCTTGCCGCCGGACTCGAAACACCGTCGGAACATCCTTTAGCCCGTGCGGTGGTAAAATATGCCGCAAAACGCCAATTTACGCCGGTGAAAGTGGACGATTTTATCCAAATCCCCGGCGGCGGCGTGATGGCGCAATTCCAAAATCAAGAGCTGCTTGGCGGTAATATTGCCCTGCTGCAGGAGATGCAGGTTGCTCTAAATGATTCCCGCTTAGAGTCTTGCAAAAAACTCTCCGCCGCCGGAAAAACCGTTTTAGGGTTTGCCCTAAATAATAAATTATTGGGTTTTATTGCCGTGGCCGACCAGTTGAAAAATTCCGCTCAGCAAGCGGTCCGCGAACTTAAAAATATGAATGTGCAAGTTGTTATGCTGACCGGCGACCATCAACTTACCGCTGATGCGATTGCCCAAAACGCCGGAATCGCCAACGTGATCGCCGAAGTTCTGCCGCAGGAGAAAGCTAAGGAAATCGAGAATTTAAAGTCCCGCTATTCATGCGTTGCCATGGTTGGCGACGGTATTAATGATGCTCCGGCACTGGCCGCCAGCCATATTGGCATCGCCATCGGCCACGGTACCGACATCGCCATTGAAGCAGCCGGTATTGTGCTGATGAATAATGCTCTTACCTCCGTTCCGCAGGCCATAAAATTGAGTCATGCCGTAGTGAAAAACATTAAAGAAAACCTCTTTTGGGCGTTTTTTTACAATGTTCTCGGCATCCCCCTTGCCGCCGGAGCGTTCTATTTTGCCTTAGGCTGGAAGCTCAATCCCATTTTTGCCGCCGCCGCCATGAGCTTAAGTTCTTTCTGTGTGGTAACCAATGCGTTGCGACTGCGTTTTTTTAAATAGTCAATAATTCGAAGTTTTCGGCACCATCTTCATGGTGCCGGGAATTACAAAATTCAGTTCCAGCGGCTGACGATAGAGGTGAATAAGGTTTTTATAGGTAATCCGGAAACCTTGATAGTCGCCAAGCTTGGAATTATATTCACTATACTCAAGATTGCCGGACTCAAAGGTATATTCGCCATCTTTGCCGGCCGTTATGCTACGGCTTTGTTCGCCGGCTTCAGCCAGCGTTGCCGGATACCGACCGTGTTGACGATGATAACTTTCCACCTCAAACGCCATTTGCATTATGTTGTTATGTACCCAAGCCGCTTCGGTCATGCTTAGAGGATGATGCAGCCCACTAGCTATAATATAACGTTTGTTTTTGTCATTTTCATAAATTTTGCCGGTAATCAGGTTATAATCCGCCTTGTCCATAATTTGGAACATAGACTTTAACTCTCTTAATTGCTGAATTTTATCATACAAAAAATAGCTATGCATCGGCGTGCCGAAAAAATTATATAATTCCGCCACAATTTTATCATCCAGTAAACTCAACCAATGATGCTCTTTGCGGTTTTTATAGTTGGCAATAACAGAGTCGGCAAAAACAAGCCTTTCTACAGCTTCTTCTCTATACCCGTTTCTTATGCCGGTTAAAAAAAGCGGAGACAAGTTTTGTAAATCGGCTTGAATCTCAACCATATTTTCCGGCGTCAACCGGCCGGACATCAACATAACGGAAACCGCATCCAAATGAATATTATCTATTTCATAGCTAAATAAAACACTACCGAAAAAACGGTCTTCAAAACAGGATAGTACAAGGTTGTTACTGCAACGGTAAAGGCGCATGGCTTCGGTAATATCATTCTGCCTTACCGCCTGCATAATGCGGAGGCGATACGTTCTTATAATGTCCAGGAAACAACCTAAATGCGGCAATAAAACTTCTTGAATTGACTCAACGTCAAAATCCACATTATATAAAACACCGGAGGACGAAAAGATTTTATCGTAAGTTTCAAACAACCCGGCATCAGCCGTCATCGCCTGATTAAGCTCCGCCCATTGTTCATCTGAAACCGCATAAAACTGCTCTATTTTGACCTTACTGGTCTGCGGTTTGACTTGACTGTCCACCAGATTGGAAAATTCCATATTGGGTGAATTGCCGTAAAAATAGAACTCTTTTAATTCGGCGTTGGAAAAAGGCGCATTATAAGTTTTCAGCTCCTGTTTGACGGAGTCCATAATATTTTGGGCGTAATATACCGAGTATTCCATAGCTATAAATGTTGCCGACGCCAATAAAATGAAGATTCCAATCATAACTTTTTTGCCCCAAGTCAATGGATTCCCGCTGATTAACGGAATTAAGGCTAAAAACAGACCGCCGAAAACCACCAGTAAAAATTCGAGTCCCCAATTCAAGGCATTTATACTGATCGCAAATTTATAGGTATAAAACTTGCCTATCGTGATTATCAGGCACAATACGGCACACAGCCCCCACACAATCTGCACATTTTTATGCCGACATCTTACAACTTTATAAAGTATCATTAATACAATAAATAAACTGGCGCCCGGCGCCAAAAAAATTACGGCTCCCAATAATATTAAACTGGCCTTATTCAGCGGTTGTTCCGGCTCATCCACGGCCAAGACATGGCGCACCCAGACCGGTAACATAACGGCAAGGAGCAAAAACCCGGCGGCGGCGTACAATCCGGCCGGCATAAACGCCATGGGTAAAACCGAATAAATGTTTCCGCTTGAATATTGCGGAATAACATCATACCCCAAGCCGATTGCAATCCACAAAACACCAATAATCAGCGTAATCCATGTGAAAAATACGCCCAAAAATGTTCGCTTACCGCTTAACTGCATCTTCTGCTTTAATTCATCAGTCATCACTGCATCCTACTTTCTGATATCAGAATTGGTTTATAACTTCAATAATATAATCGGTTTCCGGTTCGCTGAGCACCGGACTCATCGGCAACGACAACTCCTGTTGATGGATCGCCTCACTGATTGGGAAACTCCCCCAATTATAACGGCGGCACGCCTCCTGCATATGCGGCGGCACCGGGTAATGGATTACCGTTTGAATGCCGTGATGTTGCAGATACGCTTGCAATGCGGCTCGTTCCGGCGTGCGAACGGCAAAGATGTGCCAGACCGGAATCGCCGCCTGAGCAACTTGCGGCAACCGGATTTTCGGGTTCGTAATACCGGACAGATAACGCCGGGCAATCACATTGCGGCGTTGATTTTCCGCCGTTAAATTCGGCAGTTTAAGCCGCAGAATCGCCGCCTGCAACTCGTCCAGACGGCTGTTATAACCTACAAATTTATTCAAATACTTTTGTTCCGACCCATAATTACGCAGAGCTTTCAATACTTGATACAACTCTTCGTCATTCGTGGTTATAGCGCCGCCGTCCCCAATGGCGCCCAGATTTTTGCCCGGATAAAAACTATGCCCCGCCGCATTGCCCAGCGTACCGGCGTAACGATTTTGCCAAGTGCCGCCGTGCGCCTGTGCCGCATCTTCCAGCACTAATAAATTATGTTGTGCGGCCAAGGCGTTGATTTGCGTCATATCCGCACACTGCCCGTACAGATGAACCGGCAGAATCGCTCTGGTTTTCGGGGTGAGCCGACGGGCGGCATCGGCGGCGTTTAAATTCATGGTGGCCTCATCCGGTTCGGCCAGAACCGGCGTCAAGCCGGCGTGAAGCACCGCTAAAATGGTGGCGATATAGGTGTTGGACGGCACAATAACCTCATCGCCCAGATGCAGTTTGCCCAGAATTTTCCACGCTTCCAAGACTAAATGCAACGCCTCCAGACCGTTGGCCACGCCGACACAGAATTTGGAGTGAAGAAACTTAGCGTATTCGGCTTCAAACGCCGCCGTTTCGCCATTTAAAATATAGCGGCCGGACTCCAGCACCTGAAGGATTTTGGCTTGATATTCGGCAAAATGGGCGGCATTTACGGCCCGGAAATCGTAATATGGAATCTGCATAATTTTAACGTTGCTTATAAGTTAAAAATTCGTTATAGTCCCGGATATAGTCTTCATTGTCATATTGATGCGACGCCAACACCAACAATACGGAGTCGGCCGTATGTTTATACATGGTGGCCCATACGCCCGGCGGAATGTACAAACCCGTGGCGGGATTGTCCAGCACATACTCTTCCCGATGCACACCGTTGTCCACAATCACATTCACACTGCCCGCCACCGACACCAAAAACTGGTGGCACTCCTTATGCGCATGTTCGCCCCGCACCTGACTGGTGGCAATATTATAGGTATAGAAAATACGTTGCACCTTAAACGGAAATCCGGCATTTAACTCCAACACGCTTAAGTCGCCGCGCAGGTCGGCAAAACTTGGTATGCTCAGCAGTTCGGCGCCGCATTGCGAGGCGGTTGCCGCCGGATTTTCCGCCATCACCACCGTCGTTTTATCGGTTGCCCCCACATAATTGATAATGCGGGCCGGATTACCGCTGACCACCGCAAACGGCGGCACCGGCGAATTTACCACGCTCCCCGCCTCCACAATAGCCGCCTGCCCCACTGACGGCGTGTTGATGACCGCATTGGCCCCGATTTTTGCCTGAGCTTCAATTTTAATGCCCTCCATCGCCAGCACTGCGGCGGTATCTAACTGGACATTGTCGCCAATTACGGTATTTTGGGGGACGATTATTCGCCCGGCCAGCGTAACATTACGGCCGATTATTGCGGAGTCTTCCACACAGCAGAACGGCCCGATATGGCAGTTTTCACCGATTTTAGCGTTTTCGGCAATTATCGCCGTATGATGAATTTGCTTTGGCAAACTTTTTTCCATAAAAATTTCCTTTCCAATCCGCCTAAATCAACTTATGCGGATGCTATACAATATTACTAATTTTATGGGTTTCAAGGTTGACGATGCTCAGAAAATAAAAAAAATGAAAAAAAGTTGCAAATTATTTAAAAATTGTCAGAATTTGGCATGGAATTTGTAAGTTGTTCATATTCCCCAAGCGTACAACTTTTTGTAAAAAAACACAATATATTGTGTGAATTTACACTTGACATATCAATATTGAGTGTTAAAGTAATCTGCAATGGGTTATTTGGTGAATAAACTTTTTTTGGTGGGAGCAAGGGAATGACAGACATGAATTTAGCCCCGTTGAGGGTGAGAAAACGTGACGGACGGGTGGTGCCGTTTGATTTGGACCGCATTAAACTGGCCGCCGCTAAAGCGTTAAAGGCCGCCGGAACCGGGAATGACCGCATCGCCGAAACCATTGCCAAGGATGTGATGGAAGAATTGATGACCAAAGGCTATACCGCCGAGTCTGCCGAAGTGCCGGATATTGAAATTATTCAGGATTTGGTGGAACAGAGTTTTATTCGGCGTGGTTTGAGCAAGGCCGCCAAATTATATATATTGTATCGGGCCCAGCGCGAAAAAGTGCGTACCGGCAAACAGTTGATGATGGACGTGCAGGACTTGGTCTCCAGCTATATTGACCATGAAGACTGGCGGGTGAATGAAAACTCCAATGCCGGATATTCGTATGCCAGTTTGCTTAATCACGTTTCCGGCGCCGTTATTGCCAACTATACTTTGGCCAACGTTTACCCGAAAGAGATTGCCGAAGCACACACCAACGGCGATTTTCATCTGCACGATTTATCCTGCGGCATTGTGGGCTACTGCGCCGGATGGAGTTTACGGCAGTTGCTGATGGAGGGCTTCCGGGGGCGGGGCGGCCGGGCCAGTGCGTCGCCGGCCAGACATTTTGACACCGCTTTAGGGCAGATTGTAAACTTTTTGTCTACCTTACAGACCGAATGGGCGGGTGCGCAGGCGTTTAATTCGTTTGACACTTTTTTAGCGCCGTTTGTCCGGCATGATAATTTATCTTATAAAGACATTAAGCAGAATGTTCAGCAGTTTGTCTTCGGCCTTAACATCGCCAGCCGGTGGGGACAGACGCCGTTTACCAACTTAACGCTGGACTGGGTAGTGCCGGAGGATTTACGGGAACAGGAGGTGATTATCGGCGGCGAATTGGTGCCGGACACCTGTTACGGCGATTATCAGCATGAAATGGACTTGATTAACCGGGCGTTTCTGGAGGTAATGAGCGAAGGCGACCGCGACGGCCGCATCTTCACCTTCCCGATTCCAACCTATAACGTAACGCCGGATTTTAACTGGGACAGCGAAAACGCCAAATTGTTG
This sequence comes from uncultured Victivallaceae bacterium, assembly GCA_964512385.1. Taxonomy (GTDB): domain Bacteria; phylum Verrucomicrobiota; class Lentisphaeria; order Victivallales; family Victivallaceae; genus CALXXL01. The sequence continues at coordinate 18,167 of CAZEHZ010000037.1, forward strand.
TTTACCGTTACCGGAAAATACGGTTTGCCGTATTTCCAGAACTTCATAAATTCTGACCTGCACCCCGGCGACGTGCGCAGTATGTGTTGCCGTTTGCAGATGGACGTGCGGGAGTTGCGCAAGAAAACCGGCGGACTTTTCGGTGCCGGCGAACAGACCGGCAGTATCGGCGTGGTAACAATTAACATGCCCCGGCTGGGCTACTTGTCTAAAGACGAAAAAGAGTTCTTTGCCCGGTTGGACAATTTGATGCGTTTAGGTATGGAGTCGCTGGAAATTAAGCGTAAAGTGGTTCAGCGTTATCTGGACGCCGATTTGCTGCCGTATACCAAAACCTACTTGGGTACCTTGAAAAATCACTTCAGCACCATCGGGTTGGTGGGGATGAATGAGGCGTGCTTAAACTTTTTGGGCTGTTCAATATGTGATGAAGATGGACGCAAATTTGCGGTAAAAGTGTTGACTCACATGAAGGAAAAGATTCAGGACTTCCAAGCCGCCACCGACCATATTTATAATTTAGAGGCGACTCCGGCGGAGGGTACCAGCTTCCGTTTGGCCCGCATTGACCGCAAACGGTATCCGGATATTATCTGCGCCGGTGATACCGACCCGTATTATACCAACTCCACGCAGTTGCCGGTAGGGTACACCAGCGACTTGTTTGAGGCGTTGGATTTACAGGCGCCGTTACAGTCTTTATACACCGGCGGCACGGTGTTCCACAGCTTTATCGGCGAAAAAATTGACTCGCCGGAGCTGGTGGCCACGCTGGTAAAACGGATTGCCACCAATTACCGGCTGCCGTATTTTACATTGACGCCGTCATTCAGCATCTGCCCGGTGCATGGGTATATTCCGGGGGCTCATGAGAACTGCCCGTTAGAAATTTAATCAAATAACACAGGAGAAGGAAAAATGGCTATTTGCGGGGAAAAAACAGAAGTTTACAGTCGGGTATGCGGATATTTTCGGCCGGTGTCCAACTGGAACAAGGGTAAACGCGAAGAGTTTCATGATCGCAAGACTTACCAGGTAACCGGTAACGCCGTAAAATAATCGATTAGGCATAATCGACAATTATAACTCAAGGCAGGCTCCGGCGGGGGGTTACTGTAACAGGGAACCCCAAGTGCGAGAGCCTGAATTTTATTATGAATTTGCGTGGATTTTATAAGTTTTCGTTAGTGGATTATCCGGGAAAAATCGCCTGTATTGTATTTACCGGCGGCTGTAATTTCCGCTGTCCATACTGCCATAATGCGGCGTTGGTGCTGGACCCGTTAAGCCAGCCGCCGATAACCGAAAAAGAGGTGCTGAACTTTTTAGCCAAGCGGCAGGGTTTGCTGGAAGGCATCGTAATTTCCGGCGGTGAACCCACTTTACAGCCCGGCTTAAAGGAGTTTTGTCAACAGATAAAAGCCCTGGATTTTAAGATTAAACTGGACACTAATTCCTCTAACCCGGAAGTGGTTAAAGAGTTATACCATAACGGCCTGATTGATGCCTTAGGACTGGATGTTAAAGCCCCGTCAACGCAGTATGCCGAAGCCGTAAACGCCGCCGACCCGAAAATTGCGGATAAAGTTTTTGAAGTAATCAAGTTTGCCTTGGCACAAAAGATTCCGGCCGATATCCGCACCACCGTGCATAAAAGTTTATTGTCTGAAGCCGACTTGCAGACGATGTATAGCGAGTTGCGCACCTTAGGCGTAACCGAATGGACTCTGCAGCAGTATAATCCGGTGGAGGTTATTCAGCCGGAGTTGTCCGGAATACCGACTTACAGTGATGCGGAACTGGTTAAAGTGGCCGAAAAATTAGGCGCTGAAGTCAGGGTGCACGGCACCACCGGCCGGGTTCTGCGCTGATCGTTTTATCGAATAAGATTTAAATAGTCGATAATGTAAAAACGGCTATATGGTTAATAATCAAAAATCACCTTTTCCATTATCGACTAAAATAACGGATAATTAAAAAAAAC
>CAZEHZ010000038.1:0-20088 GCA_964512385.1 uncultured Victivallaceae bacterium
TTATATTTTTCACCATCTTTCACTCCGTAAATATCAACCAGTTCAATGGCCGGCTTAAAAGTGATATTGGTAAATTCAAGGTCATAATACTCTATCGGGGTAGGAAGTGCCGGCACGATTCGAGAGGTGATTTTGCCTTCAAAAATCAACCGTCCGCCGATTTCATTGATGTACGGAACCCGTTTATTGCCGGTATAACTCGGTCGGTTGGAGTCGCTCCAATTGGCGGGTGCCACATCGCTGGTAGCCTGAGTATCATAATCCATCACATAATCAATCATGTTGGCCGCAATTTGATTACGCCACGCCGCATTGGTGGGGAACGTGTGTTTATCCACCGACGGAGTTTGTTCAAACTTGTCAAAAAATCTTAACGAGTCGGCGGCATCCGAATTGGTGGTGCCTTTTACCGTGTCATAATATTTGATTTGATCCCAATCATCTTTTAACAGTTGATCAACCCGGTTGGTGGAGCTGGTGCTTTTTAAGTTTTTCACCTTGTTCAAATCATAACGCCGATATAGCGTTGACGGTAAAAAATCACCTTTACTGCGGAAAACTTCTGCCGCCGACGGTGTGTTAAAGATTAAATAACGGTCAAAATTGCCTTTTTCAGAGTTGCTTAAGCTCGTACCCTTCAGGGCTAAGAGCTGAGAACGATTATGCAATGCCGTATAATCCGGCTTAGTGTCGGTTACGCCCGCTTGCAAAACATTCAAATCTAAATCCGACAAGCCACGCCCTAAGCGGACTTCGCCATCGCCGTCGGCACTTTCACTCTGCCCGATGGATAACGGTTTGCCCACTACCGCCAAATAATCCGCCAGCGGGCGGTTCGGCACGGTGGCGTAGGCAAAACGGCCAATCGGCTTGCCCGGCGTTGCACTTAAATCATCGTAAATATACAACCAGTGCGGATTACCCGTAATCGCCGTATCGCTTTCCGGCGACTTATACATATACTCCGTACTGCCGCTGTATTTTACGTTCATGGCAGTGGCAATGCCCTTGGTGTCATCCGGGTCTATAGCCTTATTGGTGGAACGACTGGCCACTTTGTCAAAGTTATAGCCGTCGGTTTTATTGCCGATATTGTTCATAATGGCCAACATCTGCAGTTCCGCCTGTGCCACGGCCGAGTCCATCAATAAGTCGGCTTGACTCCGGGCCGCCATATTTTCGGACACTCGCCGTTTAATCAGCATGCTGGCCACAAACGCCATCATTAAAATCATCAGCAACGCCAGCATACTCAGTGTAAAAATCAATGCAATGCCGCGTTCACGATTACTTATTTTTACTTTACTCATGGTGCTTGTACCTCTTTTTTAGGCCCGATATAAATTATACGGCTGAAAGTTTTTTCATGTAAGGAGCGGAAATTTTTCGCCGCATCCGGTTCAGCATAACTGTTGGCGGTACCTTTGGTGCGTTCCGGCCACAACTGCCGCCAAACTTTGTAATCGTCATTGGACAATAACGAAATTTCCACTTTTACCGCATATATCGATTTCCCTTTAAACTCATCCGGCCATTTATCCGGATCGCCCGGCGCCATAATCTGCAGACCCAGTTGATTTTTACGCTCTTCGGTAAAAGTATCTTTTGTCGAGTCCACCAATACGGCCGGATAAATCACAAACCGGGTAATATTCGGGGCTAATTCCAGTGTTAAATGACCACGTTCTTTCGCCCAGTCTTTTTCGTCTTCCCGGAATAATTTCAGCAAATCTTCACGTTTGGTATTTTCCAGCAGAGTCTGCATGTTATTGTTCTGCGACAAATAATCATCGCTGATGGTGCGGAGCTTCAACTTGTCATCCACCGTACGCATGACCGAGACAAAATAGAAGTTGGATGCCGCTTTTTTGCCGATTTCCATATCGCTTACGGTGGCAAATATCGCCATGGCGCCGTTTTCAAACTGCTTATCCGGCACGTCGTCCGTGTCATTTTGTTTATATTGCAGTGGCGTAATTGCCAACCCGGTATTTTTCTGGTCGCTCCTTGATGCGTTAGCCGTCAGATCGGCATCGAACACCAAGGGCATTTTGCTGGCGCTTACCTGCGCACCGGCAAACAGACGGTCGATAGTGTCCAGCACTGTTTGCGCCTGAGTTACCACTTCGGTATTTTTTTCGGTCAGCATCCACAACTTATTGGCACTGGAGAAAAATGCGGTAAGAATGATAATGAAGAACATGAATACCGAAATGGTAACCATCAGCTCCACTAAAGTAAAATGTAATTTTTTGCTAATTTTCATTACCGGCTCCCGAAGTTGCTGTTAAATACATCGAGCACATACAGTCTGCTCTGGCGGTTGGCCAACGGAATTTCTATCGGCCATGACACATGAATATACAACTTGGCCGCATAAGGTTCCAACGATGACGACAGACCCGAATACGGGTAAATATCGCCGATTTTATCTTTCAGGATATTGATTTCCGCCGCAAAATCCACAACCGAGTATTGTAAGGTCTTATTATCCGCCGACCCTTCTTCCTCTTTTTGCGACTTATACATTACCAGATAACGCCCGGTCTGCTTGTCGTGAGTAAAGAAGCTGACCGCTTCCATTTCCGGCTTGGTGACGGCCAGGCCGTTATTATCCTGTTTGGTTTGCTTTTGCCAGACAAACGCACCGTTCTGCCCGTCGCCGTATTCCGTGGGAATAGAGTCTTTTACCTTATCCACCAGTTTATTGTAATTCGGGGCGGCAACGCTGGCGCCTAAAGACTTGCCGGGATCGTTCAGATCGTTTTTTACGCTGCTTAATTCCCGCAGATTCTTTACAAAGCTGCCGTTTTCGTTAAAATAATAATACGCCGTCGGGCTGCTGCCGGGTTTGACATCGGCGGCAATTCGGGCTTTGGTCAGGTTAATGAAATGATTTGCCGTCATCGGCACATAGCTGTTGATTACCGTAGCCTGGGCATTACGCAATGCCACGGGGAACAGGATTAAAATCAGCGTCAGCCCGGCACCCATTACGGCCGCGGCCAGCAAGATTTCCACCATGGTAAATCGGCGTTTGATTGTGTGTTTTATACTCATAATGTCCTCTTATTTATCCGACCCTTGAAAGCGCAGCTGGGTTTTACCGCTGAAGATGTTTAACGGCACCTCCACCCAGTTGTTCAGATAATTATTTTTGTCAATTTGGAAAATATTTTTAAATCTGAACGTTACCTCTTTATTGTCGGCCTGTAAAACATAACCTTCGGTCAACAGCAGACACAGATCAGCAGCGTTGATTACATTGCCGTAACGATTGAACACGATGCCGGGGCAGTCGTAATTATTATCTTTATTACCCGGCACATCAGAAATTAAACCTTTATTGGTCAATTCGTTAGGATCATATCCCTTGCTGGTCTTATAGGCGTTAAACTTGGTGTCGCTTACCCGTTCAAGTACGTCAATATTCTTGTTGTCATTCTTCAGCTTATAGTTGATATCATCATCCGAACCGTTACCCATGGGGTTTTTTCGTTGGTCGGCGGTGCCGTTTTTCAATGCTCCGGCAATGACAACACCCGGTGCAAACGTGGTCCACTCCTGACCGTTTATCCAGCTGTTGAATTTGTAATCTTTATCGACATAGCAAATCCGGTAACTGCGGCAGGGTTCGCCGCCTTTTTCCCGGAATTTGTCGGTATCCGGCAACAGCAACGCCACATACAACGGTTCGCCGCTGCTGTCCGGTTTAATGGTGTTGGTGGCCAGCGATCTGGACAGCAATACCGCACTGTCTAATTTTCCGGCGGCGGTATTCAGCGACTCGGCGGTAACCAGTTTGTCCAGTCCCACCAGCGACAAACTTAGAATCACCCCGACGATCAGCATTACCACCGTCAGTTCTAAAAGTGTGAATTTTTTACGCATATAGTTCCGCATCTCCGGTTAAATTAGAGCGCACTCCATGAGTTGATATCGTCACATGCTTCGGCGAAATTACGCCCTAAGCCGCCATCGTCCACCCCGTTCGGGCCTATGCAATATACTGCCACAAAGGTGTTTACGGTGGTCGGCGAGTCGATGGAGCCAAGTTTAGTGGTTGCATTACTGTCATTCCAGCCGTTCAGCGCAATGGCCGGATGTTCAATGCGTTTATCATAAGGCGCATAACGAATCTTGGTGCCGGCATATGTTTTGCTGTCACTCGTAGTTAAACTGCTGTCTTCATAGTCCATAATAATTACATAACGGCGCCCCCACGGATCCACAAAACCGGTTTTGGGGAAGTCATTCGGTACATCTAAAAACGGTGTTTTACGGGGATTTAACGCCCGGAAGCACTTATATTCACTCTTGGTTTCGGTGGTGTCGCTTATCAGCGGAAAGGTAATCTCGGCACCGTCAATTATAGTGCCTTTGACAATATCAACACCGCTTAATGACTGAGTAAGAACATCATAGCCTTCAATCGACACCCGGCCGCGTTCGCCGGAGTCTTTATATTTTCCGGAGTTAACAAAAAAGCCGCTCATAACATTTTTGCCGTCGGTTTCCATAATAATCGGCAGTTTACCGTAAGCCGATTCATACTTACTGATGGCACTCATCAAGTTGGTGACATCGGTTTTCGCCTTCAGCTCCATGGTTTTCTGGCGCGAACCGGCCACTACCGGCAGCAGGATGCTGGCCAGCACGCCGATAATACTGATTACCACCAGCAGTTCAATTAACGTAAACTTTTTCATTTATTGCTTCTCCGTTATTATATTATTTTATATATATTCTTTATTAGTAGTTGGTTATGTCGTCGCCATATTCACTGCTGAAGAACAGCTTGGCGTTCTTGTTGGCAGATTCTGCGGTACTGCCGGCGGTGGCAACATCTTGATCTCTGGAGGAGGCGAGTTTGTCATTATCCGCCTTATCCCAAACCGGAGCGATGATTTTTGCGGATTCCTGATTGTCAAAATCATAAATTTTTTCATAAAAAGCATTGCCGTCCCGCCCGGCACTGCACAAGTCAAAACTCTGCGCATGAAACGCACCGGGCGCACGATAGAACAGCGGCCGTCCCCAACTGTCCACCAGAACATAGTAATCATCAATCAGTTGTGAATTTTTCAAAACTAAATTTTGTAAATCCAGCAATCTAATAAATTCATCCCGGTATTTATCCGACAATCCGTATAACGGGCTGTCTTTGTCGGTAGTCAATTTGCTTAAATCGAGCTTATCATTGTTTTTCAAAACGGCATCCTGCGGGATTTTTATCACGCCGTCTTCATTGCTTAGCGGATATACACCGAACTGCCCGTGCAGTTGTTCAAACGCCGAATTTAACCGGGTAATCAGTGTTATGGTATTGGTTTCCGTCACTTTGTTGCGGGTAAAGTTCACCACGCCGACACCTACTGCGGCCAAAGATGCAATAATGGTTATTACCATTAAAACTTCCACCAATGTAAAACGATGAAATTTAACGTTCCATCTGTCGCGATTCGTCATTTATGTAACCTCCGAATAAAATCATATTATTTTGCCAAATACAATTATAATATGAAAATGCATAAAAATCAAGAGTTTTTTTTATTTTTCTCAATAAATACCGCTATTTTTGTGTTATTTTGCCAGCCGACTCCCGAATTTTGGCTATTTTTTGTCTGATAGCATTATTTTCCGGCGTATCCGGCATGTTGCTTAAAAGCGTGTCTATTTTGCCTTGCAGAGCGTCGTCGGCATCATTTTCCGCCGCAATTTCCGGCAGTTCCAAGGCGTTTGCCGCCGCCGCCGGCAGGCTTAGAAGCCGCAGAGTCAACCCGGTGACGGTATTGCTGTCCGCCAGTAATTCGGCGGCTTCGGCGTTTTTATTCTGCATCAGCAGACTCCACGCCAGATTATAGACCGGCAACGCCCGGCCGGGTTCCAAATCGCTCCATTCCCGGTAAAACCACATGGCGGCTTCCCAGTCCTGATTTTTTTCCGCTTCCAGAGCTGAACTGCGGATAAATTCCACGGTTTCCGCATCGTTCTGCAAATACGGTTTCAGCGTTTCCTCCAGATACGGATTAATCAGTGCGCCCTTATCCCGGGCGGCGATATACAGTTCAGCGGCCTCCGGCAGGCGGTCGGCGCAGTTGCGGGCTAAAAGTTCGGCCAACGCCAAATTTGCCGCCGGATTGGAGTCATCCAGCATATTAAGTTTTAGCAACTCATTTTCTGCTTCGGCCACCTTGCCCAGACTGGCTAAACTGCGGCCGTGGAGCAGACGGAGCTGATAATTTTCCTGATTTTGCGTCAACGCAGGCGTCAACACGGCTTCGGCATTGCCCGGCTTGTTGTCGGCCAGTAATAATTCGGCATAGCATCCGGCGGCTTCGGCGTCGGCGGGATTTTCGGTTAAAGCGGCCAGTAACAGTTCGGCGGCTTTGGGGGTGTTACCGCGGGAGTATTCTAAAATGCCCAAGTTCCGGGTGGCGGTAAAGTCATTCGGTTTCAGCTCCAACACTTTGCGATAGTGAAACATAGCGACTTCGGTGGCTTGGCGGGTCTGCGCTTCGGCGGCACCGGCGAAATGAGCGGCGATTTGTGCTTTTACGTCGTTGTCCGTTTCGGCGGCCTTCAATAAAACCTCAATTTCAGCGGCGGTTTTTGCGGCCTGAATTTTGGCGTTTTGCTGTTCGGCCTCCCGTTGTAAAGCGGCCAAAGCGTTCTGCTGAGCCAGTCGGTCGGCATTCAATTTGGCTAACTCGGATTTTAACGTTTCGCTGTCGGCATTATTTTCGTTTTTGCGGAATTTTTCCAGTAACGAATTGGCTTTAGTCAGTTCCTGCTCCACCTCATTTTTGGCTTTGGTTAAGGCGGCGGCTTCCTGCGTAAGTTTTTGGATGTCGGCCTCCAGTTTCTGGCTTTTGGCCTGAGCGGACTCCAACACCTGATTGGCGGCTTGACTGGCGGCCAGTTGTTGCTGAAGTTCCGGCACGGCGGCGGCTTTTTCGGCGGCGATGCGCAGTTCGGCGGTCATTTTTTCCACATTGGCCTGTAAAACGTTAAGCGAGTTTTCCAGTTCCGTATTGTGTTGTTTTAAGGCGGCGGCTTCGGCCTCCAGCTCAAGATTGGCGGCGGCTTGAGTGGCGGCGGCCTGTTGATTCTTTAATTCGGCGGCGGTTTCGGCCAACTTTTTAGCATAAATATCGGCATGACTCCGCAGGGACTCCATTTCGCTCTCCTGCGCCGCCAATTTAGCGTACAATTCACGGTTTTGCGTGTTTAAATCTATCAAAGTCTGTACGTTGTTACTGCCGGTTTCCAGCCGTTTTTTCAGCTGTTCCACATTGCCGGTTAAGGTGATTACGTCATTTTTCAGTTTGGAATTGCGTTCCTGCAGTTTGGTTTTATCGGCGGTAAGTTCAGTAATTTTGCCTAAATCCTGCTCCATCTGCTTGCGAGCCAAATCCAGTTCATTGCCTAAATTGGTCAGATTGATTTGACAGTTCTGTAAAGTTTCACGCAACTCTTTAATGGCAACGGCATCCTGACGGCGAGCCTCGTCCTGAGTATTTACTTTAGTTTGCAGAGCATCATTATTCTTGGCGGCGGCCAGTAAATCTTCACTCAATTTAACATTGTCGCTTAACGCCGCGGCACTTTCGGCCGGGAGTCCGGCGGTGTTTTTTACGGCGGAGTCATATTTGGCAAACAACTCGTTATACAGTTTTTCCTGTTCTGCAATACGGGCGGTTAAGCGGCGCAACTCCTCTTCTTTGCCGGTTAATTGAGTTTTAAACGCATTGCGTTCATTGTCATCCAATGTTTTGGCGGTACGCAGCGAGGTCAACTCCCGTTCCAACGCGCGTAATTTGGTGTTTAAATCCCGTTCGGCGATGCGCAGTTGGTTGCGTTCCTGATATGCACCGGCGGTCTCCTGACGAATCTGTTCGTTTTCCTTCTGAATCAACTCGACTCGTTTTACGGCGGTCTCAAAATTGATTTTTTCCTCCACCAAGCGATTACGCAGGTCATTTTTTTCGATATCCGGCTGTTTCAGCTGGAGTTCAAAATCCTGAATTTTTCGTAACAAGGCGGTATTCCGGTCCGAAAGTTCCTGATTTTCCCGCACTAAATTTTCCATTTCATCGGTATTGGCGGCGGCGGTGCGTCCGGCGGACTTTAACTTTTCCACTTCGGCGGTCAGTTCCAGGGTTTTATTGCGGTATTGTTCCAGTTCCAGCTGCATTTCCCGCACCTGCCGGCTGTTTAACCGGGGGAGCGACGGAGTTTTAGCGGCAGTAACTGTCGGCGCAACCGTTTCCACCGGTTCGCCGGACTTTAATTTCTGCAATGCGGCAATATCCGTGTCCACCAGTTCTATGCGTGAATCAATAACTTTCTGATTCCAGTCCGGACGGCTGTTTTTGGCCTGAATATAATAACTTTTAGCTCTTTCCAGTAACAGTAATGCCTCGTCATATTTGCCTTGAACCCGGGCTTTTTTGCTTTTTTCATAACTTTCATAGCCGGAGTTCCATAAAGCCCAGGCATCATTATCAGCGGTGTTGCTCTGCTGTGCCGTTAATGGCACGGTACTGCCCAGCAAGGTGGCGAACAGCAGGCTTTTCTGCAAAAATTTATAACTCATTATCATTGCTCCCAATGTTATATTTATATCTTATTTGACAAGATAAGGCCGATATTGTTCCTCTAAAGTTTCCGGAACGGTAAAAATCATGGTCAAGTTGCCGTTATCGTCATACTCCTGTTCCAGCACCTCGCCACTGCGATGCGCCATAGCCGCCAAGTCGTGGCGAGCCGGCGGTAAACACGCTTTCAATACCCGGGAATGCCGTTTGGCCAGTGCGGTCAACTCCTGCACCAACTCCGCCATGCCCTGACCGGTTTTTACCGACACAAACAAACCGTCCGGGAATAAACCTCTGGCCCTGGTTTCTAAAATCTCATCATGCGGCAGGTCGCACTTATTAAACACCACAACCATCTCTTTATCAGCGGCCTCCAGCTCATTCAGCACGCCAATGGTGGTCTCCCAGTGTTCCTCTAAAAATTGACTGGAAACATCCAGCACCGCCACCAGAAAATCCGCATAAGCGGCCTCTTCCAGTGTAGACTTGAACGCCTCCACCAACGTATGCGGCAGTTTACGCACAAAGCCTACGGTATCCGTCATTAACAAGGTGGTTCCGCCTAAACGAACCTTGCGGGTGGATGGGTCCAATGTAGCAAACAGTTTATCCTCCGCCAGCACGTCGGCATCGGCCAAAGCGTTCAGTAATGTGGACTTGCCCACGTTGGTATAGCCGACAATGGCGGCCTTCACCAGACCGCTGCGCTGACGGCTTTTGCGCATTGTGGCACGTTGTTTACGCACCTGTTCAAGTTCCAGTTTTAAATTGGTTATGCGTTGCTGAACCATACGGCGGTCGGCCTCAATCTGTTTTTCGCCTTCGCCACGAGTTCCTTTGGCGCCGCCCCGCTGACGGGAGAGGTGGGTCCACGCTCTGGTGAGCCGGGGCAGAGAGTATTGCATTCTGGCCAGTTCCACCTGTAAAATCGCCTCTTTGGTAATGGCACGTTCGGCAAAAATATCCAGAATAACTTCCCGGCGTTCAATTACGGCGGCTTTAATCAAGCGTTCCCAGTTGCGCTGTTGAGACGGCGAAAGATCGCAGTCAAACACCATAACGTCGCACTCCAACTGCTGGAATATGCTTTTTAATTCCTCGGCCTTGCCGGTGCCGACTTGATATTGCGGAAACGGAGTACGCAGTTTAACTACTTCGGCATGAATAGTTTCTATGCCCAGATTGTGCAGGAGTTCGGCCAGTTCATCCAAATGCTCACGCACTTCGGCGTCGGACTCTTCGGGGGATTGAATGCCCACAATCAAGGCATTCTCCACCATTTTACGTTCACTGATTTCGGTATCAAACATATATTATCCCAAGTTAATCCAACCAATGGCTTTCATAAAGCAGAGCACAATTGCCAACGGCGCAAAAATCCGGATAAACAAGCCGAACATTACGCCGATGGTATAGATATATTTACGGTCCTGCATGTGGGCGTCGCCCCGCAATCCGGCCAGCAGGATAAAAATATTCACATCCCACATGCCGTCGGCGCCGCGGCGCAGTTCATTCAGGCAGTTTCGGGTTTTCCAGATATAGGCCACAAATAACACGGACAATAATCCGGACATCGGCAATAGATAGTTGGAACAGAAGACATCCAGCTGATCGAAAAAGTTCGTTTCCATATGCGATTCGCCCACCATTAACACCAGTTTGTCATACAGCCAGGTGATGCGATGCCACGAGGTGATGCTGATGGAAGATAATATCCCTAAACATGTTATGACTGAAAAGCAGACCAGCACCGCAAAACGCCGCGGCCATTTCCATTGGTCAATACAGAAGGATACCGGTACTTCCAGCAGACTGATGGAACTGGTAACGGCGGCAATCGCCAATAATCCGAAGAACAGAAAACACCATAACTGCCCCAACCCGTCGCCAAAACTGTTTAAAGTGATCGGCATGATTTTAAACACCAGTCCGGGGCCCGACGTCGGTTCAATGCCGCAGGCGAACAGTGCCGGAAAGATGGCTAAACCGGCCATTAACGCCACCATGGTGTCTAACGCTACAATCCAGCAGGACGCCCCTAAAATGTTGCGGTCTCTGGACAAATAACTGCCGTAAGTGATAACAATACCCATCCCCAGACTCAAGGTATAAAAGGCATGCCCTAACGCTTCCAGCACTCCGGCGGCGGTCAAATTATTAAAATTAGGAGTCAATAAAAAGCTGACTCCGGCCTCTGCTCCCGGCAGGGTTACGGCACGGATAATCAAGGCAATCAGCATGATAAACAGTAACGGCATCAATACTTTACTGACTCGCTCAATGCCGGCGCGGATGCCGAACCAAACAACCGCCAACGCCGCAAAAGCAAAAATCAACATGCCGTACAGCGAATATTTCCAACTGCCGGCCACAACCCCGAAGAAGTTGTTCACTGCTTCCGGATTGGTAAAGTCCACACTGCCCCGTAACGATTCCATGGCATAGATGAACGTCCAGCCGCCCACCACGTTATAATACGACAAAATCAAGGTGGGGATAATTACCGCCATTGCACCGGCGGCCGACCAGCCCCAGCGCAGAATGCCTAAGGCGGCAAACAACAGCAGAAGCCCCATGCCGTAACGCCCCAATGCCAATAACGCCAAGGCCACGGCAGCCATGCAACTGCCGAAAATATAGGCAATGGCTGTAACCTTAGGGTGTAACTGCCGGAATGCGCCGAACGGGTTTTTCTGGGTGGCGCGGCCAATGGAAATTTCACACAGCATCAGCGGCAGACCCACCACAATAATGCAGAGCAGATAGATTAATACAAACGCTCCGCCGCCGTTCAGCCCGGTGATATACGGAAACTTCCAAATATTGCCGAGTCCCACGGCGGAACCGACTCCGGCCATAATAAATCCTAACAGCCCGTTCCAACTTTCACGCGGGGCGGCAGGTGAATTTTTCATGATATAAAACTCCATACTTAGGTTAAACTCAATTATACAGTCCTATAAAATAGATGTTTTAGTGCCAAATTTCAACCTTAAAGGCATAAAAAACTCTATATATTATGGATATTGACTTTAAATTTACGGAAAACAGGGTATATTATATACAAAGAAAATTATAAATGTAAAAATTGGAAAAACAACAAGATGTCTGATCAAGTGGAAACTATTGTGGTCTTAGACTTCGGTTCACAGTACAGTCAGCTGATTGCCCGGCGTATTCGAGAGTGTAATGTGTACAGTAAAATCATGCCGTACTATGCCAGTGCCGAAGAAATTGCGGCCGAAAATCCCTGCGGCATTATCTTTTCCGGCGGGCCTAAGAGCGTTTATGCCCCCAATGCCCCGAAATGTGATCCTGAAATTCTGGAATTAGGTTTGCCGATTCTGGGGATTTGTTACGGATTGCAGCTGCTGATTCATACCTTGGGCGGCGAAGTTTCGCCCGGCAAGGCTCGTGAATATGGGAAAACTGAACTTTTTGTCAAAGAGCATTCAACCTTGTTTCACAACGTTGAGCCGACTACCGTGGTGTGGATGTCGCACGGCGATAAGGTAACCAGACTGCCGGAGTGCGGTGTAGATGTGCTGGCGGTAAGCGATAATACCGAATTCGGGGCGGTGTCGTTCCGGGGGCGGAATATTTACGGGATTCAGTTCCACCCCGAAGTAGTGCATTCGGTGCAGGGTAAGCAGATTATTGAAAACTTCTGCTATCGGATTTGTGGCTGTAAGGGTAACTGGAATATGCAGTCGTTTATCGAACAGGCCACGAAGGAGATTCGGGATAAGGTCGGCAATGAACATGTGATTTTAGGGTTGTCCGGCGGCGTGGATTCCAGCGTGGCGGCGGCGTTGATTCACCGGGCCATCGGTCAACAGCTGACCTGCATTTTTGTGAACAACGGTCTGTTGCGGAAAAATGAGGCGGAACGGGTACAGAATCTGTTCGGGCGTAACTTTTATATGAAGCTGGTTTATGTAGACGCCACCGAACGCTTTTTAACCAAATTGGCCAATGTGGAAGAACCGGAAGCCAAACGCAAAATAATCGGTAACGAATTTGTGCAGGTGTTTGATGATGCCGCAAGGTCAATTGAAAACGCCAGCTTTTTGGCGCAGGGTACAACTTATCCGGATGTGATTGAGTCGGTGCCGATAGACGGTAATCCGGCGGCCATGATTAAGAGCCATCATAACGTGGGCGGTTTGCCGAAGGATATGAAGTTTAAGTTGCTGGAACCGTTGAGCCGCCTGTTTAAGGACGAAGTGCGTGAAGTGGGTCGTCAGCTGGGCTTGCCGGAAGATGTGGTGATGCGTCAGCCGTTCCCCGGTCCGGGGCTGGCGGTGCGTCATTTGGGTGCGGTGTCGGAAAAAACACTGGAAATTCTGCGTGATGCCGACGAAATTGTGGTGGATGAAATTAAAAAGGCCGGGTTGTATTTTTCAATTTGGCAGACATTCGCCATCTTTTTACCGATTCGTTCCATTGGTGTAATGGGCGATGAACGTACTTACGACTATGTGATTGCACTGCGTGCGGTGGATAGTTGCGACGGCATGACCGCCGACTGGGTAAAGTTGCCGTATGATTTGCTGGGCCGGATTTCGTCCAGAATCATTAATGAGGTGCGTGGCGTAAACCGCGTGGTGTATGATATCACCAGCAAGCCGCCAAGCACGATTGAATGGGAATAAAACAGAAATTTATATAATTGGAGGTTTTTTTGATGAGCGACAATATGCGTCCGGATAGCATGGAGCGTATCACTACGCCGGCTTTGGCTGAGGTTTTTATTGCCGAACAAGTCGCCGCTGTGCGTAAGCAGGTGGGCGATAAAAAAGTTCTGCTGGCGTTGTCCGGCGGGGTGGATAGTTCGGTGGTGGCCGCACTGTTGATTAAGGCTATCGGCAAACAACTGGTTTGCGTGCATGTAAACCACGGTTTAATGCGCAAGGGCGAAAGCGAACAGGTGGTGGAAATTTTCCGTAATCAGCTCGATGCCAACTTGATTTATGTAGACGCCGCCGACCGCTTTTTGGATTTGCTCAAAGATGTGGCGGAACCGGAAACCAAACGTAAGATTATCGGCGGTGAATTTATCCGGGTGTTTGACGAAGAAGCCGGCAAGTTAAAAGGCATTTCGTTTTTGGCGCAGGGGACGATTTACCCGGATATTCTGGAAAGCGACGGCGTAAAGGCGCATCATAACGTGGGCGGCTTGCCGGATGATATGGAATTCCAGCTGGTGGAACCGGTGCGTTTGCTGTATAAGGATGAAGTCCGGGTGGTGGGTAAGGCATTGGGATTGCCGGCCGCCATGGTGGATCGTCAGCCGTTTCCGGGGCCGGGTCTGGGCGTGCGTTGCTTAGGGGCTATTACCCGTGATCGTCTGGCGGCGTTGCGGGAGTCGGATGCAATTTTGCGGGAAGAGTTTGATGCGGCGGGTTTAACGGCGCAGGTATGGCAGTTCTTCACCGTAGTGCCGGATTTCCGCTCCACCGGAGTGCGTAACGGCAAACGGGCGTTTGACTGGCCGGTAATCATTCGTGCGGTAAACACCGTGGATGCGATGACGGCTACCGTGCCGGAAATCAACTGGCCGGTACTCAAGAAAATTACCGATCGTATTTTGGCGGAAGTGCCGGGCGTTTGCCGGGTATTGTATGATATGACGCCGAAACCGGTCGGCACCATAGAATGGGAATAAGATAAAATGCGTATTATTGCCGGAATTGCCCGCAGTATACCGGTGGCTTCGCCGCCCGGACTGGCGGTGCGGCCTACTATGGAGCGTGCTCGTGAGGCACTGTTTAACAGCTTGGGCAGCGTGGATGGTGCCGCGGTATGGGATTTGTATGCCGGCAGTGGCGCTCTGGGGCTGGAGTGTGCCAGCCGGGGTGCCGCACAGATTACTTTTGTAGAAAAATCAGCTGAACATTGCGTATTCATTCAAAAAAACATCGATAAAATACGTACCGCAGTGCCGAAGATGATTACACAAATCATCAATAATTCGGTCAGCGGAGTTTCGTGGCGCGGGCGCAGTCCGGACTTGATTCTGGCGGATCCGCCTTACCCGGACTCGCTGGAGGAGTTCAGTAAATTGATTACTAATCCGGGCTTCCGGCGTTTTGCGGCCAACGCCCGGATTGTGTGGGAAATTCCGGATACGCCGGGAATTTTAGGGGAGTTTTTGCAATTGTCGCCGCGTCAACGCTTTGTGCGCCGATTCGGCGGGGTGAATTTTTTAATTATCAATCGTATTGAGGATAACTGATTTATGAACGTTGACTCCGAAGATGCCGAGGGTATATTATGGAATCCTGAAGAGTGGGAGTGGCATATTGCCGACCCGGAACTTCAGGAGAAAATTTTGCATGAAGTAAAACTTTTACCGGCCAAGCTGGTAAAGTCCAGCGACGTGCGCTCTGTATTTCGCTTTGACGATTTGTATCTTAAGCTGGAGCACCCGGAAACTCCGTTGCGGCAGTTAAAGTCGCGGCTGTTCCCGAAAGCGGCGGCGGAGTTTGAAATTGCTCAGGAGCTTAAAGCGGCCAATGTTCCCACCGTGGAGTATTTGGGCTGGGGCTGCTGCGGCAGTAGAAATATGGTAATCAGCCGGGAATTTCCGGGGGCGGACAGCGTGTATGACTGCTTCTACCGTAATTTTGTATACGGCAATGGTCAATATGAAGAGTTCGTGGAGATGCTGACCGACTTTTTACGGGAGTTTTTCCGCAGTGGATTTTATCATGATGATTTGCATTTCGGCAATATTCTTTACTCGGCGGAAATGGGGCAGATGCTGCTGGTGGATTTGATCGACATTCGTAAAGAGGATGAACTTACGGAGTCTGAACTGCATAAAATGCAGCGGTCAATTTTGGAATTGCGTGAAGGCCTGGCGGAAGAAGATATGCTGTTGGCGATTACGGCCTGCGGCATAGCCATAAATACGCAGGCGGCACGTGAGTTCTTTTTAGATGAAGTTGCCGCCGACGCCATGCGTCGTTTGAACGAATGGCCCAAACGCCGGAAACAGATTTTAGATGGTTATCATAAGTTTGTCAATCCGTTGATTGAGAATGATACGGTGGTGATGCTGGCCAAAAATCAGTTGCGTAAAGAGTTGCTCAGCGTAAAAAAATGGCATAATCCAGAGTCTAAATCACGCTATGAACGCCGGGAATACGAGTCTGAAAAACAGGCGGAAAAGATATTTTTGCGTTCAATGTTTCTGCAGTTGTGTAAAATTCCGCACCGTAAGGTTGCCGCATGGCAGTTGCCGGGGGCGCTGTATTTTGAACCGCTGGAAGAGGTGGAGTTTGAAACGTTGAACAGCAGTGCGTTGGAATTTTTTACCGCTACGTTGGCGGCGCAGGAAATTGTTGCTCCGGCGGAGGTTATAGCCGAAACCCGTTTCGGGCGGTTTATGCTGACTGATATCGAGAAGGTGGAAACATTAATCGATTAGTTTTTTAAGATAGTCTCTTGATTTTTGCCGGATGGGATAGTATAATACCATAATATATAATGTTTATATACATATTCGGCAAAACAAGGACGGCGTTATGAGTTTTACGAACGAGGTTATTGGGCGGGTAGACGGCGAATTGGTGGACGGCGTGCAGAATGTTACCGCCACCGGCGAAGCGTGGAACGGTGTGATTACCGCCGACGGCGTGCAGAATGTGGCCGGGTTGTCGCAGGCGGCGCAGGTGGACGCAGGTGGTAAAATTGTAATGCGGGCGGCCGGAAAGCTGAATAATGCCGTAATTAAGTCCGGCGGCGTGCTGGACTTGGATGACTTTGCCATAATTTCTCAACTAACGGTTGAACACGAATCGGGATTTGTCTGGAATAAATTTTTAGCCGGAACCGAGATTTTAAATTGCACGATTGCCGGGCAGTCGGCAGATTTTGCGGTACAGAATAATGTGGTCAGCAACTTTCGGAAACTCGGCGGCTCTCTTTATATCGGCGACGGCGTTACGGTTAAGAACTTATATGTTAAAGACTTGGAATATAATACCTTCAGCTGTTCCTCAAGTGCCGTGATTGACGGTATCACCTTTGATTGTGCCGGATTCGGCAATAATGCGGTAGCTCCGCAGGCGGCGGCCAACGTAACATTGCTGGATGGCTGGATGTCGTGGGGCGGCGATATAAATGGCTTGACAATAAACCAGAAATCCGGCGGCAATGCCTATTTAATGACCTCCGGCGGCGGCACGGTCAGCAATCCGGGGAAAACGATTACCTTAACCAATGTAAATTTAATTGACGGCGGCTTGTATCTTGGCGAAGTGAATGTGAACGGCCACTGGGATGGCGATAAGTCGAATAATCCGGCGGCGGCGGTTAATGTAAATATGTCCGGCGGCACGCTTTATTTCCGTAACGGAACCATTAAAAATTTAAATATGAGCGGCGGCACCATCATTTTGGCCGACCGGGGGTTATACGCCAAAGGTGAAGCCCCGGTATATAAGTTTGAGGGCAGTTTATATTTGCGGAATGCCACCATACAGAGCAAGTTGAGCGGGGTGGATTTAGTGGTAACTACAGCTACTCGTTCCGTAGAGTTAAATAACACTAAGCTGTATGCCAATATTGTGGAAAATAACCGTGTAATGAAGACCGTAATCAGCGGAGTCGGCACTGAAGTCGGCGACGGATATGCCATAAAAACCGACAGTGTGGAGTTTAATTTAAAAGCAAACTGGTTCGCTGCCGGGAGTTCGATAAATAATCTGGAGGCGATTCAGGCAAAAACGTATCGCATTAGTGCCAGAGCCGGGCAGGGCGACTATATTTTGGGCAATGTGTCCGGCGTGGTGTCTGATTTAGTGATTACGCAGGCGTTGCTGGATGAGACGGAATATAACTTAAAGTATAAAATCGCCGGTCCGATGCCCAGTGTGGACTATATTACCATTCACAATACCGCCAATAACGCCAGCGCCATGAATGAGCGGGATTATCTGAACCGGCGTACCGATAATGCTTATATTTCTTTCCATTATGCGGTGGATGAAACCCATGCCGTGCAGATTCTGGAACATGATGTGCATGGCTGGCACGCCGGCGACGGCCGGGGAAACGGCAATATGAAAAGTATCGGGGTGGAAATTTGCCGCAGTACCGATTATTCGACCGACCGTTATTATAAGGCGGAGGAAAATGCGGTGAAACTGGCCGCATATTTGCTGTATGAATTTAATTTGACGGTGGACGATTTGCGGATGCATCAGGATTGGAGCGGCAAATATTGTCCGCATCGGATTCTGGATGAAGGGACGTGGGAGTCGTTCAAAAAACGAGTGTCCGAGGTGCGGTTGTCCATGCCGGTATTCCGGGTTAATTTCGGCGGAAAATTCTTTAACATCACCACGAATGAAGTGGTGGAGGTGGACGGGTTTTTAGTAACCATGAAAGAGGTTTATAATTATAAAACCAAAACCACGCAGGCTAAATTGACCGTGCGGACTAAAGATGGCGACAATGCGTCATTAAATTGGAATAAAGCCTGGAGCAGTTCTGCTCAGAATGCGGTAAAGTATGTCAATATTTTGTCGGGTAAAAACGTTACGGTTTATCTTGGCAATGCCATGGAAAATAAGGGTGGCAACGGCGTATATAATGTGTTTGGCACGATTTCCACCGGCGGTAATGTGGATTATAACATAAATAATTCGGTGATTTTCGGCGGCTCCGCTACGCAGGAGATCGCCACCAGCTGGCTGAAAGTAACCGGCGGTGAGGGTAACTCGATTTACGGCGGCGGCGATGGCCAAAATATGACCGACGGCACGAACGTGGAAGTTTCCGACGGCGTAACCAAAAAAATTTACGGCGGCGGTAAAGACGCTGTCACCATGGTGGGTGGAAATAATGTATATGCCGTAAATTTAGCGGTGCTGGGCGGAATACATGCTCAAATTCACGGCGGTTCGGATAACGGCAAAGTTAGCGGCGACATTGCACTGTATGTCAATAATATAAGGTGTTCATCGGTCTTGACCGGCGCCGGTTCCGGCAGTGTGAACGGCAATATTATGATTTCAATAAATCACGACTCCGCCGACAACGCGACTGCGTGGACGGCTAATATTATCGGCGGCGGTGTTACGCTGAATTCGGCGATTGCGGTGTCCGGCAATATTGTGCTGAAGCTGAACAGCGGCATGTATCAAGGCATAATTTACGGCGGCAACCGGGCGCAGAAAAATTATACGGCAGATATGCAGGGGATTATTTCGGTTACGGTAAAAAATATTGAACAGTTTGATAATGTCAAGTTGCTGGCTCAGGGTACGTCGGCGTGGATTGTGGGTGCGGGGCAGGCGGTGTCGGGCGGAGTTTTAACGGCGAATGAAGTTAATTTGTATGTATCGTCAGCCAAGTTGGGCAATATCGTCGGCGGGGCTCAGGCCGAGGCGGATTCGCAGACCACGGTGCAGAATATTAATGTGGAAATCGGGGCGGACAGTGAAATTACCGCCAATATTTTTGCCGCCGGTTACGCTCGCGGCGGTGGTTTAAGCATGGTAAACGGTAATGTGAATCTGCATATAGACAGTACGCAGGGAACAGTGTCGATAATGGGGAACATCTATGCCGGCGGCAACAATCCCGGCGGGCGTGGTGCGGTGAAAGTTAATGGCGGTGCCGCCGTGATTTTTAGCGGCAGCAGTGATAATTTGAGCTTTAACGGCACGGTCAGTGGTTTAGGCAAAGGGAATTGTGAGGTTACGGGGAGTAAGACGCTCGGATTTGCGGATTTTTCGGGCGATTTTAACGGAACGATTGAAAATTTTGAGGTAATCAAATTGTCCGGCAACACGATAATGAGCATTGCCAACGGCTTCAGTACGGCGAATATGGTGTTTGAATTGACCAAACGAACCGAAAGCGAGGCATTTTTAACCGATGCGGGTTCGATAAATTTATTACCGGAAGAGAGTTCATTGGATTTCATCATCGGGCAAGGCGAGTTTGCTTTTGCGTTAATGGATGTTGCGGACGAAGACTTAACGTCGGCCACGGCCAATATTTTTGACCGCAATAATATTTTGCGCGGCAGTTTTAATTTGCTGGACGGCTCACTGCTGGTAGACGGTATTGAAGTCGCCCTGAACATTGCCGACAACGGCCTGTTAAGCATATCCGGCAAAGCGGTTCTGGCATGAAAATGAAGAAAAAATGGTGGCTGATTATTTTAATCATCGGGATTGCATTAATCACTTATTATAGTGTGGATGCAAGTTTTAGCTCACGTTTAAAAGATATTGATTACAATCAGCCCCAAACCCGTTATCTGCTGTTTCCAACAGGGGAGGATGGCGGATTAAAACGAGCACTATTAGTTAGTGGCAAAGAACTTGCCGAACAGGACCTTATTGGTTACTATACAGAAAATAAAGAGAATTTTATTCCTAAAAAACAATTAACCTTATATCCCCCGGCATCTGCCGAGGTTTTGGTGCAGGCATTGAATGACGAGATTGCTACATGGGGCAAT
>CAZEHZ010000039.1:0-19796 GCA_964512385.1 uncultured Victivallaceae bacterium
GCTATGACGGTAAGCTGGAAATAAATGTATTAAACCGCATCAGCGTGGCGTTGGTTAAAGAACGTAACGTGCATACTTTGTTAAAAAATGTGCTGGATATCTTATACAGCGAAATGGAGTTACTGCACGGAACCATCACCTTGCGGCAGAATGAAATATTTTTTATCGAAGCCTCGCAGGGACTCAGTGACGAGGAACGCTCACGGGGGATATACCATCTTGGCGAAGGCGTTACCGGCATGGTGGCGGAATCCGGCAACCCGATTTTAGTGCCGGACATTGCCAAAGACCCGCGATTTTTGTATCGCACCGGGGCGTTAAAAGCGGTAAAAAAGCCGGTGGCGTTCAGCTGTGTGCCGATTGTTCATCTGGAACGGGTAATCGGCACCATGAGCATCGACAAATTAGCCATGACCGAGGTGGAACAGAAACGGGATTTGCGACTGCTGGAAACCGTAGCCAACATTATTGCGGAAGCCGTGTCGGTAATGGTGGAGGAGTATTTGGAGCGAGATCAGCTTTTAGCTGAAAATCGTCGTTTAAAAGAGGAACTTACTCATGGGCGCCGCCCCGGTAATATTATCGGGAACTGCAGTACCATGCAAAAAGTTTATACCATGATAAATCAGGTGGCGCCGAGTAACGCCACGGTATTGATTCGTGGTTCCTCCGGCACGGGTAAGGAGTTGGTGGCACGGGCGATTATGAATATCAGTCAGCGGCGGGATAAGCCGTTTATTGCGGTAAACTGTGCCGCCTTGCCGGATAATTTGATTGAAAGTGAACTGTTCGGGCATGAAAAAGGGGCGTTTACCGGGGCGGTGAGCCGACGTATCGGTCGGGCGGAAGCGGCCGACGGCGGCACGTTGTTTCTGGATGAAATCGGTGATTTGAGTCCGGCGGTGCAGGTAAAACTTCTGCGCTTTATTCAAGACCGCACCTTCAGTCGGGTGGGCAGCAATGCCGAACAGCATGTTGATGTACGGTTGTTGGCGGCAACCAGTCGAAATCTGGAACAGCTGATGAATGAAGGCAAGTTCCGGGAGGACTTGTATTATCGCTTAAATGTATTTCCGATTCATTTGCCGGACTTGCGTAAACGGCGTTGCGACATTATGCTGTTGGCGGAGTATTTTCTGGATAAATATTGTAAAGTGTATGATAAAACCATAAAACGCATCTCTACACCGGCGATAAATATGCTGATGGCGTATCATTGGCCGGGGAATGTGCGGGAACTGGAAAACTGCATGGAGCGGGCGGTGCTGACCGCTACTACAGAAGTGATTAGTGCTTATAATCTGCCGCCATCGTTACAAACCGGCGAGGTTTCCGGCACGGCTAATTTGCCCGGCAACGGCGAAAGCGTGGATTTTGATACTCTGGTTGGTTCATTTGAGCGTGAATTGATTGTGGAGGCGTTAAAAGGCAACAGCGGTAATGTAACGCAGGCGGCCAAACAGTTAGGCCTATCCTCCAGAGTTATCCATTATAAAATCAATAAGTATAATATTGAGCCGGACTGGTATCGACCGGGTAAAAATCCGGCTCAGTAGAAGAAATACTCTAAAAATTCTACAATATCCTCGTCCGGTCCGGCGGCGTCAAAAGCGGTAAAGCTGAACACCAAGCGGCACGAGGAGCGGCCTTTGGGGGCGGAGCGCAGAATTTTAACCGTGTAATTTTCGCTTTCCGTCCAGAGGAAATTCTGCTGTACGGCCTCCAGCACAGTAGCTTCTAAAATATCGGAAACAAGTTTATTTTCGGTTTTATACAATAGAATGGCCTCCAGCACGGTGTCGGCCTGTTCTTCGGTAAGGTTGGCCCGCCCCATAATCTGCTCTTTAGTCGCCGTCATGATGGACGGTTTTGAGGTGTTGGAAATCGTCATATTTATCGGCGGCAACAGCATAAAGGCGGTTAAACGGCCATCGGCATCCGGCGGGAAGAGTTCCCGGAAGCCGGGGATATAGAGCATCTCCTCCCGATATTGTAAGGCGGCGTTGCGGGGCAGGGGGTAGGCATTCAGATCATCTTCATAATCGGCGGCTTCGTAACTGTCGGAATCGGCGGTTTCGTCGCCGTCGTCGGTGTAGTCGGTATAGCGATTGGCTAACGTGTCGAGTTCGTCCGAATAGGTGGTATCCTCTTCGGCGGCCAGTTTCAAGTAGCTGAATTCATTGCTTAAATCATTGATATTCATGCCGGAAACGGTGTCTTCAATCACAAACTCCACCGGAGTACCGTAATAATCAATGGTGTGTTTTACCCCGTCGGGCAGGTAGCGGTCGGTATCGTAATCGGAATAGGTTAATTCGCCGATTTGATTGTCCGTATAGGTGTAGCGGTCGGCGGTAATCAGCCATTGAATGCGGTTGGCGGCACCTTCGGCCACATAGCGACTGCGGGCATAGTCAATCCCGGACAACACGTCAATCGTGTTCAGTTGCGACAATGCAACCACGGCCGAGGTCAACAGCCCGGCGGTAAACAGCAAACACAAAGTTGCCACCAACGCCACGCCGGATTCGGAATTTATCTTATCATGTTTCATTCCTCCACCTCCTCACGCTGGCCGAAAGACGAGTTGTAACTATTGCCGGCGGTGCGGCGTAACCAGCGTTCTTTGGTGCCGTCGGTAAACACCAGTTCCATTTGAATAGCCGCCGGAATGCTGGTGGAATAGGTGTCTTCGGTATCCCATTCGTCCAGTTTTTCCAGTTCGCCGTCAGTAAAAGTGTAATAAGAAAAATTGAGTTCCTGCACATTTTCGGCAATGGGTTCAGCGGCATAATTGAATTGATCCATATCCAGCCAGGGCAGAATCGGATAGCCGGAATAATCGCAGTATAAAGTGGTGTTTTGCAAATAAAGCCGGGCAAACAATAAGCCGGAGTCATCATCAATATAGGTGCGGGTCAACGCACATAACAGCAGTTCATGCGGTTCGCCTAAAAACACTAATTGTTCTTCGTCGTCCTCCTCATTTTGCCACACAAACGGTACGGAGTTGCAAATCAGCC
Source organism: uncultured Victivallaceae bacterium (assembly GCA_964512385.1). GTDB lineage: Bacteria > Verrucomicrobiota > Lentisphaeria > Victivallales > Victivallaceae > CALXXL01. Next base: position 3,024 of record CAZEHZ010000039.1, read on the forward strand.
GATCCGCCACCCGGTTTACGGCGGCAAACGTGTTGAGCCGGGCGGAGAGTTTTTCACTTTGTTCATAAGCCACAAAAAAGGTACTGGCGGCGGTACTGATAATTAACGCCACCATTAACATAATGCTCATGGCGGCAATGAGTTCCACCAAAGTAAACGAATGCTTTTTCATGGTTTAATCCTCATCATAATGCAGGCGGTCAATTTGAATGGACTCCACCACATTGTTGGTTCTGGTATCGGTAACGGCGATAGTCCAGACGTCCAGTTGAATCAGAGCGGATTCGTCGTTCAGCTCCTCCACCATGCCGGGCGACTCGTCTATGGTGCAGGATGGTTGAAAATTCGGATAGTCAAAAATCGTATCGGGTACCGAGTCCGGCTTATTGGGTTGCAGCATATAGTATTCCGCCGCCTGCTGGAGCATGTGAAAATGCTGCTGTTTTTCCGCCGCCCGCGCCAAACGCTGCTGAGCGGTAAAAGACAAGGTGAGCAACGCCGTTAAGCTGGTGGCTAAAATGGTTACCGCCACCACGACTTCGATAATGGTAAAATGAAAAATTTTATTCGTCGATATCATTTTTAACCTGTAGTTGACCGGTCAATTTAGAGAGACTTACCGTTCGTTTCAGCGTATTGAACTGTAAGGTGAAAGTGCGGTATCCGGCGGTGCCGCCATCGGGAAAAAAGCGGAATAAATCCAACTCTTCACCATCGGCCAAACTGCCCAGCGAATCTTGATTTAAGGTGAATTTTTCGGGAATTACCCAAATTACCTCCGGTAAATTTTCCACGCTGGCATTTTCCGGGGCGACCACATAGAATTTGCGTTCTTCGGGTTTAAACCGCACAATACTGTCCTGCCCGAATTCGGTGGCACGCAACCGGGCTTTGGCGCAGAACAGCCGGAAATCGTTTACGGTATTCTGCATAGTCTGAGCCGGCGGCGTTTCCCGTAAAGTGGAAACCGCCACCGTAGCGGACAACACCATAATGGTAATCACCGCTAAAATTTCAATCAGTGTAAAACGCCGCCGCCGGTTATTCATATTGCCAACTTATATTGATTAGTGGTTATTTAAATCGGCGTCGTTGCCGGAGCCGCCTTCAGACTTATCACTGCCGTAGCTCAGGATGTCAAACGCAAATTTTTCGCCGGGGCAAATGTATATATACTCCTGATTCCACGGGTCTAACGGGATGGTTTCGGCATTGATATATGGGCCGTCCCAATTTTGCACGCCGGGGTCGTTAATCAAGTCATTTAACGAGTCCGGGTAATCGCCCACGCTCATTTTATAACTCATCACGCCGGTATCAAACATTTTAATCTGGGTTTTAGCGGTGGAAACTTTACTGTTTTCCACATGATTCATGTAAATCGGGGTGGCAATCCCGGCCAGCGAAACCAGAATCATCACCACTACCAACACTTCAATCAACGTAAAATTACGACTGATTTTTCTTTTTTTATTCAACATATCAACCTCCTGAATTATTGAATTGCGTTCATTTCTAAAATTGAGACAAAGATGCCAATCACCACCACTAAAATTATCCCGGCCAGCGAGATAATGACTACCGGTTCAAATAGACTTAACAACCGTTTAATATTGCGCCGGGTCTGTTCATCGAGACGGGCGGCCAGATTGTTCAGCATATTGCCGACTTCGCCGGACTCTTCGCCCATGCGTAACATGGCGGCGGCGCCGGCCGGCAGATAATGGTTGCCGTTCAGCGCACCGGAAAGTTTTAAGCCGGACTTCAATTTACCGCCCAAATCGATGAACGACTGATAAATCGGTTCATGCTTAATAACCTTGGCGGCAATATTTACGGTGCGGATAATCTCCACATTATTGCTGACTAAAATGCCCAATGTCCGCAAAAAGCGGCACATTTCCAAATCCACGGTCAACTTGCCCAGAATCGGGGTTTTCAGTAAAATTGCACTGCGCAGATAACGTAATCGAGCCGCTCCCAGCCAGGTTTTCAGGCTAAAATAGCCGCCAACCGCCACCACGGGTACAATCCAGCAGGCGTGCTTAAAGATATGACTCATCACAATCAGCATCTGCATGGAAAACGGCAACTCCCGCCCCATCTGTTCAAATACGCCGGAGAATTTCGGCACAAAGTAGACAAACAACGCCAACAGCATCACTACGCTGACCAGTAAAATGACCGCCGGATAAATACTGCTGGAGACCATAAACTCTTTAAGATTTTGCGACTCTTCCATAAATTTATTGATTTCCGTCATCACCTCCGGCAAACATCCGGTTTCCTCGCCGGTTTCAATCAAATTGGCATAGTACGACGGAAACAGCCGCCCGTGCTGACGAATCAACCCGGAAAAACTTTTGCCCTCGTGCAAGCCCTGCCGGAAGCCGGAAACGAACGACTTTTGTTCATCCGTTTCGGCACTGTCGGCAATTAACGCCAACGCTTTTTCCAGCGGCACATTACTGCGTAACAGCACGGTAAGTTCACGGGTAAAGGCATAAATATCCACTTTCCGCCGTGCGGTGCCGCTTTTCCCCTGTTCCATATTGCCTTCGCCCAAAAAGCGGACGGGAATCAGGTTCATCCGCCGCAGACGAGCCAGCGAATCCGTTTGCGAATCGGCTTCAATAAAAACCTCTTTGGCATTTTTAGCATTACTGCCGGCCAGATAACGGTAGATCGCCATAATCTAACTCCCCTAAATATCCGCCGTGGAGCGATGCAGTTCGTCCAAGGTGGTAATATGTTGTTCCACTTTTTTCAAGCCGTCTTCATACAGGGTGGTCATGCCGTCTCTGCGGGCGATTTTTTCAATTTCGCTGCTGGGCAAATTGGCGGTAATGGCCCGGCGGATGTCGTCATTGACAATCAGAAGTTCAAAAATTCCCTGCCGGCCCTTAAAGCCGGACCCGTTACAGCGGCGGCAGCGGTTACCGCCGGAATCATGCCCGGCACCGTTGCAGTCGGTACAAAGTTTACGCACTAAACGCTGCGACAACACCCCGAACAGTGCCGAGGCAATCAGAAACGGCTCTACCCCCATATCCGCCAAACGAGCCACCGCACCGACGGCGTCGTTGGTATGCAGAGTGCTAAGCACCAAATGTCCGGTTAAAGCGGCGTTAATGGCAATGTCGGCGGTCTCTTTATCGCGAATTTCCCCCACCAATACAATATCCGGGTCCTGCCGCACAATATGGCGGAGTCCGGCGGCAAAAGTTACGCCGATTTTGGCATTCACCTGCATTTGAGACAAACCGGGGAGTTGATATTCCACCGGGTCTTCAATGGTGATAATCTTATTTTTGCGGTCATTCAGTTGAGAAATCACGCTGTATAAGGTGGTGGTTTTACCACTGCCGGTCGGCCCCACCACCAGAATAATACCGTGCGGAATATGAATCAATTTGTCAAACTTTTTATGCAGTTCCGCATTCATACCCAAGGTGGCCAAATCGAACGCCACGGCCTCTTTATTCAATAATCGCAAAACAATACTTTCGCCGGTTAAAATGGGAATGGTGCTGATACGCATATCAAGTTCGGTGCGGCCTAAATGGAAGTTGGTACGGCCGTCCTGCGGCAGTCGGCTTTCGGCAATATTCAGGCCGCCGATCAGCTTAATGCGGGACGAAATGGCCGGGAACTGCGACAGCGGGCAGGAGAGAATTTCCGTCAACACTCCGTCCACCCGACAGCGTACCGACACATTGTCTTCGCCGGGTTCAATATGAATATCGCTGGCGTTCATCTCCAACGCTCTGGTAAAGATATCATTCACCAGCCGCACGATTTTGGCTTCGCCCGCCAAATGCCGCAAATTAGACTCTTCATCGGCGGTGGCCAAGTCATTCTCTTCATCGGCGTTATTTTGATAAACCTTACCTAAAATGCGTTCTAAAAACGTGCGGCGCATCAGCTTAAAGCCCACCGGAGTCTCTAAATTATGTTCCAGCGCATAGGCGATATTGGCCAAAAAATACGGTGTAGCGGCATAAATCAACTGCTGTTCTCCGGTGTGAACGCCGGGCAGAATCAAGTTGGCATATAAATAGTCGCTGTTCACGCCGGGGCAGGGGTCCGGAATGGTAAAATCATCTTCATCCACCGGTTCCAAGTCCAAAATATCCAGATACAACTGCATGAGTTCCACCTCGGTCAAGCGGCCGGACTCGGTCAATGCCGTATCAAAAGCGGCACATGCCTCCGGCAGACAAGCCGCCGGATAGTCGGGGAATTTTCCGCTTAAAGCGGCATGGAGCTGTTCCAGCTTTTCCGGTAGAAACGGCAGTTGTTGAGCGGTAAAAATGGCGTTACTCATGGTCTTGATTCAACTCCACCACAATATTGTTGTTCATGTAATCGGACAATTTTATATCGTCCTTAATCGATTCGGCCTCCAAATCATTTTCAAAGCTGTTCAACGCCCGCACCGACTCGTTATAGCGGCGCAACATATCCTCTACCGGACTGCGCTCATTGATGACATATCCGGTAATCATCATTAAAACTTCTGAACGCGAGGTGGTGGTGTCGGTCTTGCCTAACAGCGAGTTGATAATCGGAATATCGGCAATCAGCGGCACGGAGTTCAACTCTTCATTTTTCTTTTCCTGAATCAAGCCGCCTAAAATCATGGGTCTGCCGTTGGCAATGGTCATGGTGGAGGTTACTTTACGCACATTAATCGCCGGTGAATCAATGGTGCTGGCGGTGTTTTTAGTGGTTTCCGAAATTTCCTGACTGATTTCAAACGAAATCAAATCATTACTGGTAACCTGCGGCGTAATGGTAAGAATAATCCCTACATCACGATATTGGAAAGACTGCGCCAAACTGCCGGAACTGGCGGTATTGGTAATTGATTCGGTTTGAATCGGCACACTCTGCCCCACCTGTACAACCGCCTCCGAGTTACTGCTGACCAACACCTGCGGACTGGAAATTACCTTTAATTTGCTTTTGCCGGCCTTCGCCCGTAAATAGCCGAATTTTTCGTCCGGGTTATCCGGATTGGTAATCAAGTAGCTGAAGCCTTCGCCGGCGCCGTTTTCCGGCTTTAAGCCGTCATAGTTGGTCTGTAACAGACTGTCGGCGTCGCCGTTGTTTTGAGAATAAGAAAATTCCACGCCGAATTCCGTGGTATTATCCAGCGTAACCTCCGCCAGTAAAATTTGAATCAATACCTGAGCCGGAACCACATCCAAACGGTCCAGCAACGCTTTTACCATGGCATAACACCGTGGTGTGGTACGGATTACCAAACGATTGTAAACGCCGTCGGCAAACATGCGAACCGGAGTTTCAAACACGCTGGAATTCCGATCCACTAACGTATTGGACAAATTGTCCACACTGTTGCTTGTGTCGGACGAATTACTGGCAATGGTACGGGTATTGGAATTACTCCCCACCGATTCGGCGGAATCGACCGACATACTGGTACCGCTGGTAATATTGAATACCGTGGCCAACGCCTGGGCTAACTGTTCGGCCTTGCCGTTGGTTACTTTGTAAACATATACCCGTTCCTGCCCGGAGCGTTCGGAGGCGTCTAAAATCTTCACCCACTCTTTAATCTCATTTAACGCCTCTTCGGTGGCGGCGGAAACCACCAGCATCTGCAGGCGGTCAATCCCCATTAGCTGTACCGCTCCGGCCTGTTGATTGGCCTGCGTACTGTTGCCGCCGGTCAAATCGACCGAGAAGCCTAAAACCGGCAGTAAGGCGGCAAGTTCGGCGGAGACCATGGTTGGCACTACATTTTCGCAACGAATCACGGTGCGGGGCCATAGCGAGCGTTTGGCGGTGTCAATTAAATTTAAGATATCGGTAAGTTTCTGCATATTTCCGGCGTCGTCGGCCAACAGCAATGCATTGATGCCGCTTACCGGCTTAATAATGCAGTTAGTGCCGGCAAACGGCTGAATCAGCTCCAGCGCAGTGGCGGCGGGCAAGTTTTTCAGCGGATAAAACACCACTTCCGCCCCGCCTTGATTATTGGCGCCGATGCGAATATCCCGTTGGGTGCCGAATTTGGCAATCGGCATAATCCGCACCACCTGGTCTTTTAAGATAGCGGTACAGCCAGCCATATATAAAAGTTCATCCACGGTTTCCCATAACTCTTGGCGGGTCATCATGGAGTCAACATTAATGGTGATTACGCTTTTGATATCGCTGTCCACAATAAAATTGAAGCCTAAAACATCGGCAAAAGCGGGCAGGGCATCAATTACCGGAGCGGAGTTTAACGCAATCTGCACGGGAATCTCTTCATCGGCGTTCAATACAATCAAGTCGGCATAAAACGGATCGGCCTTAATTTCCGTATTTTTTTTACCGCTGGCGGTTTGACGCTCCGCCAATGGAACAATTTGCGGAGCGGGCAATTTTACCGCATCTGATTCCCAGCCGTTTTCTTTCGAGGCGTTTTTTATTTGAATCTCCTCTTGTTCGGCGGTACTTGGTACCGGAACATCTTCATTACGGTCTTTTTTGATAAAGTTGTAACGGTCGGCCTCTTCTTTGGCCAACTCCTTTTCCGGCTCGTTGCCGGGCAGCATCTCAATCAGCGAGGTGCAAGAGGTGTTCAGCAGCAAAAGCCCGGTTAAGGACAGCGGCAGTAAACGTTTCCGATTAAATTTCTTCATTAGTTGATATTCCTTAATTAGTATTATAATAATCAATTAAAAATCAGCGTCCGCCGCCCATGCCGCCGCCCATGCCGCCGCCCATGCCGCCGCCGAATCCCGATGAACCGGAGGAGGAACTGCCGCCGCGCCGACCGCTTACCGAACTGTTGCCGGTAGCCCGTTGCTGTTGCTGCATAACCCGTTGCATCATCCGCATCATCTGCATATTCTGGAACATCTGCATCATCATTGCGTCCTGCACGGTGGGCGTCGGCGGGGCAGTCTGATTGTTTTTCTGCTGTGCCTGCGCTTGCGGAGCGTTTTTGGAGGCCTCCTGCAACGTTAGTTCCAGCCGTTCACCACCTCTGGTAAGCACGGCGGAGTTGGCGGTAACGCTAACCAGCGTATAGCCGTTGGAGGCGGTTTCGCCAACCCGCATAAATTGTTTAAAAGAGTAATCTTTTTCTTCGGTTGCAGAACTGTTGTTCCGGCCGAAATTAGGCATTCCGGGCGGGCCGAAATTGCGGCTTCTGGCGGTAGATTGTAAAACAATCGCCCCAGAGTAACTGCCCATCTGCACCGTGCCGACCAGCGTGAGCGAGGCTTGACTGCCCCGACTGCCGTAGGCGCTGGAAACCCTGGACAAGTCAAAAATATTGTTGTTGGCAATACTTTTTTGTTGTTTCTCCGCCGTCCGCACCGTAATTTTATAATGCTCCGATTTGACTGGAGTATTGCCCACGGCAATTTTTCCCGGTACACTTTTTGCCGCCGCCGGAAACGGATTGGCGGAAAATTGTTTGGATACGCCGTACAATAATATTCCGGCCAAAACAATATTCAAAAAAATCAGTAAAAATTTCATTTTTTCACCGTATTAGCCTTTCCGTTGGTCAATTGCATCAGCCCCAGCGTGCCGGAAAACGAGATACTGCCGCTCTCCATCGGGCCACGGCCGCCACTGCGTAAGTCAAACTTCCGCCATTCCACCACCGGAGTGGCGGCATCCAAGGCGGTCAACATTTTAGCGGCGGCATCCGGTGCGGCAGTGCCGGTAACATCAATTTCCAGCATTACAATTTCATCATTCAAATTATTGGTTCTAACGGCGCCCACGCTGTTAAGTTTTATTCCGGCTAAATTTGCGGCCGCTTCCACTGCACTTCGCAGGAGGGCGGCGGCATCTTCATCAGCCGTCAGGAGCGACTTTTTCAGCGAGTCGTAATTTTTCTCAATTTTTTTAGTCTGCATATCCCGCATCAGCAACTTTTCATACTTGGCGTTTAAATCGTCCAAGTCATTTTTGCGCTTAACGATATCGGCTTCAGTGGCGAAGATGGAAAACGAACTGCTGCGTAATACGTTTACCGCCGTAAAGCTCAGAGCCAGCACCATAAGAGCGGCGGCGGCCGACAGTTTACCCTTCGGGGTTTGCAAAACCGTTTTCAGATTAAAATTTTTCATATTATTCCGCCTCCGCCGGCTCAAGCACCAGTTCCATTTGCTGAATCGTCCCCCGACTGCCTTGATTGGCCACGGTAACTTTATAGCGTTTGTATTGAGCCAACAGTTCCGGAATGTTAAGTTCAGACGTCGTTTGAATACTCATATTCACTTTGTCATTCTGCCATTTTATACTGCTTACCAAGGTGGAATCCGGAATCAATTCGGAAAACTTCGCCCAATCTTCAGCGATTTCTTCGGTAAACAAGCCGGAGTCAACGGCCTTTTGCATTTCTTTGGCTTTTTTCTCCCGACTGTTCAAACTGTTCTGTAAAACTTTTGATTTACTGTTCAAGGAATTAATCTCATTATCCACTAAACTGACCGCCGCATGATTACGCCAAACCGTCCTGAACTTCAGCACCGCAAAATTCATTACCGACAAACAGAGTAAAATGGCGGCGATTTTAAGCCAAACCCGATACCGTTTAGCCCGTAATTTATCCGGCAGCAGTAAATTCAACGCCCGTTGACTTTTGGCAAACTCATTGGCCGCCGCATAATTGGCCAGTAACAACGCCGGTAACATGGTATCGGTAAAAACGGTGGACGCAACATTATCCTCCACCACAATTTCCTGTTGCAGAAACGCCAGTAACGGCTGATTCAGCAACTCTTTTTGTACCGGACATTGCGCATAACCGTTGTTCCGCCAATAAAAATTGCCGTTATAGTCCGGCAAATACACCGCAAACTGAGTCATATTGGCGGTTATGGCCTGCAACGGGTGAATAACGGCGTCCGGAAACAGCGAATTATGCCGTAATTCCAACAAGAGCTCCTCCAAATTTTTTCCGGGCATCGCCCACACTCTGGCCTGCATTTGCTCTTTATCCGGTAAAAGAGCGGCATTAAAAATGCAGTTTTCCGGCAACACCGGCAGATGCCGGGGCAGTTCAAATTGCAGTGCCGACCGTAACTCTTTAGGCGGAAGTTCCAAGGTTGAACAACAAAAAAATTGACCATCCGGCACTACGGCGGAAATTACCAACGCCACCGCACTGTCGATTTTAAGTTCCCCTGCCATGCGACTCAATGCGCCGTCTGTCCGGGGCAGAGCCGCCACGTTTTTCAGCAGTAGTTTTTTGCCGTTGCGTTTAAGTTTTACGCCGTAAACATGTTTAGCATCCACCGTAATGGCGGCAAATTCATTTAAAGCTAAAAAGTTCACTTACCATCCTCCGGCAACGGTTTAGTTGTTGCAATGTCTATCGCCGGAGTCTTGGGGGCGTTTTGTTCCGCCGCCATATTTTTCATACCCGGCATACCGTCCGGCGGCGGCATCATCATGTGCGGTCTGTCCGGAGCTTCCGGTTTAGGCAACAGTTTGTATAAACGGGTAAACTCCCGGCGTGCCTCCGGCATATTTTCCTGCCGGAGTTCCTGTAATTTAGCATATGCGGCTGGAAATTTAGCGGCAATGCGTTGTTCCGCTTGTTTAATTTCGGCAAAAATATTACGTTTGGTGGATGGCGGCGGCACGTTGTTTTCGGTTGGCATACTGTCCGGCGTTGCCGGCGGGCGCATACCGCCCATTTGCGGAAACTCAATGCCGGCCTTCTGCATTAACGCCCGCATTTTTTCCATTGCGGCACGCCGGTCGGTGGAACGCAACTCTTCAATTTCCTTAAACTCTTCGGGATAATCCTGTTTCAGTTTATCCATAACCTGACTAAATGGATTCGCCCCGTTTTCGCCGCCGAACGAGGGGCGACGGCGACTACTTTCGCCGGAGTCGGCACTGTCGCCCCGATTGCGTCGAGACGATTTGGCGTTAGTCGTGGCGGTACTCCCGGAATTACTGTTCATCTGGCCGCCATCCTCCGGCGGTGGCCCCATAAAACCGCCGTCTTCCGGCGGCGGCCCCATCAGTGGTTCGCCAAAATCCTGAGCATTAAGCGTAAACAATAAAGTACCGCTTACCATTAAAGCAGTAACCGTAGTTTTAAACATCGCATTCATAGTTTTACTCCGTTATAATCTTTTATTACATTCGTCTTAACGCATCAGGTAAAAACAATATTTTATGTTAATGGCTGAAAATGCAAAAAAAATTAAAAATATGAGTTGATACGATTGAAAAAAACATAAAAATCATTATCTTAATATAATATAAAAAATGAAACAATAACCGGGTGGATAATGAGTGATGCAGAGTTTCGGCTGAAAATTGCCGGATTAACCAAGTCTTACGGCATAGTTAAAGTGCTGAACGGCGTAACGTTAAACTTGAAAGCCGGAGAGATAGCGGGGATTATCGGTGAAAACGGCGCCGGAAAATCCACCTTGGTGAAATGTATATTGAATCTGGTTGATTATCAAGGCATAATAGAGCGTAACGGCCATATAACCGCCATTCATCAGGAGTTCAATTTAGTAAAAGATTTGACGGTGGCGGAGAACATCTTTTTAGGGTGTGAACCGTTACACGGCGGCGTAATGCTGAATCAATCCGAAATGCGCCGCCGCACCCGGCAGGAGTTTGAACGGTTGGGCGTGAATATCAATCCCAATGCCTTGATTAGCGACTTGTCGCTGTCGGAACGGCAAATGGTGGAGGTGGCTAAAGCGATGGCCGCCAAGTCCAACGTGCTGATTATGGATGAACCGACTACATTATTGAATCGAGCCGAAACCGAAGTATTGTTTAAAATAATGCGTGATTATGCGGCCGCCGGCAACAGTATTTTGTTTATCTCGCATAAACTGGCGGAGGTAAAAGAGATTTGCGATACCGTGGCGGTATTGCGCGACGGTGAACTGGTCAGTACCGATGCCGCCGAAAATTTGACGCCGCTCGAAATGGCCAAACGCATGGTGGGGCGTAATATCACTACCATGTTCCCGGATAAACTGCCGGATAAAAACACCGATTGCGTGCTGAAAGCAGAACATTTAAGCAGCGGCAAAAAAGTGGTTGACGCCTCATTTGAACTGCATAAAGGCGAAATTTTAGGCATTGCGGGGTTGGCCGGAAGCGGCCGCAGTGAACTGGCGGAGGCGATCTGTGCTTTTCGGAAAATCAGCACGGGCAAGCTTTTTTTGTACGGCAAGCCATGCCGTTTCCGCACTCCGGCGCAGGCCTTGAAAGCCGGAATCAGTTATTTGACGGAGGATCGGCAGGAGTCCGGTATTCTGCGGGATTTTACCATCAGTGAAAACATCTCATTGGCGTCTTGGCGTAATTATGTAAAATGGAACGGCATAAACTTTAAAAATATTGCGGCGGCGGCCAAACAATATATTGCAGATTTTCGGATAAAATGTACCGGAGCAAACGCTTTGTTAAGCTCGCTGTCCGGCGGCAATCAGCAAAAAGTGGCGTTGGCCAAAGGACTGGACTCGCACCCGAAAATTTTTATTTTTGATGAACCCACCAGAGGGGTGGACATTGCCGCCCGTCGTGATATTTATGAATTTATTCATCAACAGGCCGCTAACGGCGTTGCCTGCTTAATGATTTGTTCGGACTTGGAGGAGCTTTTGGGCATGTGCAGTAAAGTAATGGTAATGCGTGAAGGCGCCACGGCCGGATTTGTTGGCGGTGAACAGCTTAATGAGGAAGAAATTATGTATTTGGCAACTGGAGTAAAATAATGAAAAAACAGTGGGGAGCATATTTAGCTTTAATCATCTTATTGATAATTTGTGCCGTATCAAGCGCCGATTTTTTATCCGTCACCAACTTAGGCAACATTGCCCGACAGGTGTCTTACAGCGGCATTATTGCTTTGGGGATGACGCTGGTGATTGCGGCGGGCGGCATTGACTTGTCGGTCGGTTCATTAATGGCATTAAGTTCGGTGGTGGCCTTTAAGCTGATTACGGCCTGGCAGTTACCGCCGGGCGTGGAGTTGATGGCGGCGGTCGGAGTCGCCATATTGTGCGGAGCAGTCGGCGGAGTATTAAATGGTGCGTTGGTGGTGATGTGGCGGATTCCGCCGTTTATTGTTACCTTGGGTACGATGTCAATATTCCGTTCGGTGGCGTTGTATCTGGCCGATGCGGGGGTAATTCAGAAACAGAACATCTATTTTCACTGTTTAAGCGGTCAAACGCCATTTATCGTAATGTGTGTTTTGACGGTAATTTTAGGTTTTGTATTGCGTCAAACGCCGTTTGGCCGTCATGTTTGTGCGGTGGGGTCGAATGAAAAAGTGGCGATTTATGCGGCGATACGTACCGGCTTGGTCAAATTTTACACCTATGTGATTATCGGCGGATTGTGCGGCGTATCGGCGATTTTGTACTCCGGCCGGATGACCTTAAGCAACTCGGCCAACGACGGCACGGCGTATGAACTGGATGCGATTGCGGCGGTAATTATCGGCGGCACCAGTATGTCCGGCGGGCGTGGGACGGTCTGGGGAACGTTGGCGGGGGTATTTATTCTGGGAATAATCTCCAATATTCTGACGTTCTGGGGAATTTCGTCGAATTTACAAGGTTTGATTCGTGGTTTGGTAATTATAGTAGCAGTATTGTTTCAATATAAAAAAGGAGTTGAACGATGAATTTTTTTAGAGGTATGTTACTTGCCGCCGGAGCAATTATGCTTTTGGGGTGCGGTAACGATGAGGCAAAACCGAAGAAATTGCGTATCGGTATCGCTACTCCGTCCGCCACGCATGGCTGGGCGGGCGGCGTGGTGTGGAGTGCGGAACGGGCCAAAAAGCAGGTGGAAGCCGCCAATCCGGATGTGGAAGTTTTTGTGGCCACCGGCAATACTACCGCCGATCAGGTGAACAGTATCGAGAATCTGTTGGCCCGCCGCTTAGATGCCTTGGTGGTGCTGTGTCAGGAGCCCGGCCCGATTACCACGGTATGTAAAACCGCCAAAGAGCAGGGCGTTTATCTGGTGGTGGTGTCCAATCCGCTGGATACGCCGATCGAGGACCATTTTGTCAATGGCGATAATCGCAGTATGGGTGCCGCCGCCGCCGAAGCGATGGGGCAGGTGCTGAACGGGCAGGGCGATATTCTGGTAATGGAAGGCATTCCATGCCCGATCAATAATGACCGGGTGGGAGCTTTTAAAGAAGTTTTGAGTCAAAAATATCCGAACATAAAAATCATCGATTCCCAACCCGCTTGGTGGAATACCGAAAAAGGCATGAATCTGATGGAGGTCTATTTGCAGAAATACCCGAAAATTGACGCAGTGTGGGCCGGAGATGACGATGTTCTGGTGGGGGCATTAAAGGCTTATGAAGAGTCCGGCCGTACCGACGTAAAAGCCATGATTGGCGGCGGCGGCAGTAAATATATAGTTAAAAAGATTATGGATAAAGACCCGGTGGTAAAAGCCACGGTTACCTATTCGCCCCGCATGGTGGAAGTGGGCGTAGAAAAGGCATTAGAAGGGTTACGTAACGGCAAACAGCCGAAAGACGGCTTAAAAGAGACGCTGATTCCGTCTGAAATTGTCGTACCGGAAAATGCCGCTGAATTTTACTTTGAAGACTCCGTATATTAACCACTAAAACGAGTCATCCGATAAGAAGTCGATAATGCAAAAGGTGATTTTAGCCATTTGCATTATCGACTAAATCATTTACGGTTATGCTTTTACATAGGCATAGCCGGCTTGTTGCAAGCATACCAGCTCATATATGCCGGCCGGCACTATTTCAAATTTACTATTGAGCGATTTTTCATCAATATCATGTTGCCTTAAGGCATTATGGCACAGTTTTATTGTAACTTGAGCTTTATTGGCCAACTGAATGATGGCGTCAAACAGCGGCGAGCCGGATTGAAATTGTTTGACGGCGGCGCCGGTTACAAGCAATACCGCCTGATATTGCCCGGCAGATGCCATATCCGTAAAATTGGATATCATGCGTAATGCGCCGGAGACGGCTTCGGGTTGTTCCTGTTGAAGATGCAAAACAAGTTTTTTCATTTTACGTCCTCCTCTAATCTAAACATTCATCATCGACTATTTATACGCTGAAAAGTAAAAAACGATTTTTACATTTAATATTGTAAAAACCGTTCTTTAGTCGATAATGCAAAACCGGCTATATTGTTAATTATCAAAATTTTAAATTTTGCATAAATAAACGCAAGGTTTTCAGCGTAAAACTATGTTTTATGCCTGGTCGCTCCGGCATTAACCATGCCTCCGCTGGAAGCCTGCGGTGCTTTTTGCCGTATACTGCGTTGGCTACGCCGCTCATGTACTAAAGTACACTAAAGCTACTTGCCGCCTTGTCTACAACAAAAATCACCTTTTGCATTATCGACTTCTTTATTTTTTTCCACCAATTAATTGGTTTCGCTGGTGCCGTCTTCCAGATCCAGAATTGTAAAACCTTGATCTGTCAACATCACCTTCAAATAAGAGTTTTCCCATAAAGCGGTGCGGTCTACCGAGTCGCCAACGTGTCCGTCGCCATAACCAATGTTGGCCACCCCGTTGTGCCGCAGGATAATCCCGCCCGGATCAACCGCCGGCCGGTCAAAGCGACTGTACTGTACCCCGGTAACCCAGCCATCGGCACTGCCGTCTTTATATGCGGGGCCAAGTACACAGTCCGCTAGCAACAGGTACGTTGAGGGGCGTGGGCAACTCTCCAAATTGGTATAATTCGGCATCTCCCAACCGCTGCCTTCGGCACCCATCTTTTCAAAGTTCGCATCGGCATAGCCGTAATCATTGGCGACTAATTCCCAGGGGAAAAAGTGAATCGCACCGTAACAAGAGCCTTGCAGAACCGTATTGGTATCCACATTGCTGGGGCATAAAGTAATTTTACGGCGTTTCGGCGGCAAATATGAACCGCTCTCGTAGCCGCCGTCATCGCCGGTCAAGCCAAGTTCTTTCGGCATGGAGCCGATACGATACCATTGAGTTCCCTGATAGCCGTACTGGTTGATCCAGCCGCTGTTGTTATTGCTGTAAAGAATGAAGGCCTGCACGCCCTGCCGAATGTTCCCGGTACATTGCGCACGCATGGCCATTTCACGAGCCCGCCCTAAAGACGGCAGCAACATTGCGGCTAAAATTGCAATAATTGCAATCACAACCAGCAGCTCGATCAGTGTAAACCGATGTTTCATTTTTTGTTTTTATCCCTATTTTATACGTTTTACAAACCTTTCTTTATAACATATATGCTTAGTATAAAAAATGCAAATGCATTCCGCAAGGTTTTTGTTAAAAAACATACCAATTCCCCATCAATATAAAACGTATCAGTTGATTATTTCATGATTTTATCACTGCAAACATCACATTATGAGGCATCGCTATCATGGCGGCAAATTACCATTACCAAAGGATAAAAATGCGTGTTGTCATAAATCTTTTCCATATAAATTGACTCCCCACGACTACTGTTAAACCGATAGCAAAGTGTTCAATTCCGACTTTTTCACCTTGCAAACCCGGAAAGAAAGACAATTTTTATATTTTTTTGCAAAAAAATACATTTTCTACTTGCAATATTCCAAATATGGAATATAATAACATTAGAATATAACGAGTTTGGAATATTTAAAAAAATTAAAATTGGAGGTTGCCATTATGGAAAACAAGTATAATGTATTGCGTTGGGTAGTAGGCGGCATGATAACCGTAGCTTTAACCGCCACGGTGTTTAGCGGTTGCGGCGGTGAGTGTCCGCTGAAAAAAAACGGCGGCTTGGCACCGGCAACAGAAAAGAGTAAAACTACAGATGAAGGAGAAACTTGGATGACGGATTTTGAATTAGCCAAATCACAGGCAAAAATTAGTAACAAGCCGATTCTGCTCTCATTCAGCGGTTCGGACTGGTGCGGTTGGTGTATAAAACTTGATAATGAGGTTTTCAGTCAGCCGGAGTTTGTCAATTGGGCCAAGGATAACGCTATTCTGGTAACGGCCGATTTCCCCCGTGCTAAAGAGCAGGATGCTAAAGTGAAAGCGCAAAATGCGGCCTTGGCGCAAGAGTTTGGGGTTAATGGCTTTCCCACCGTGGTAGTGTTGAACTCCAACGGTCAGGAGATTGCCAGAACCGGGTATCAGCCCGGCGGAGCAGAAAAATATGTGAATCATTTGAAAGGACTGATAAAATAATGGTGGAAGAACTGGATTTGACCGTACTGGACAAGCAATTAAACTTAATGAAAGCGTTAAGCAATCCGGTACGGTTAGAAATATTAAAATTCCTGCATAACGGGCCATGCTGTGTAAGTGTGGCCAGTATAAAACTTGGCGTATCGCAGCCGAATATCTCCAAACACTTGCAGATATTGAAAGAAGCCGGAATAATAGATTGTAAAGGCAAGGGTACTTCGCATTGTTATTTTATCTGCCGTCCCACGATCATGGGGCCGTTGCTAACCATGTTTGATGGGCGGCATATTTACAAACCCTGCTCTAAACCGGAACAGAAATAATGAAAATAAAAGAAATAAAATTAAATAATTTTAAACGGTTTTCAAATCTCACAATTACCGATTTACCTGATTCCGCAAAGTTGGTTTTACTGGTAGGGCCAAATGGTTCTGGTAAATCATCTGTTTTTGAAGCCTTTAATCATTGGTATAAATTTCACGGTTATAGTAATATAGACAGTAATGAATGTGATTTTTATCTAAAAAGCAGTTATGATAAAGACAATTATGATTGGTTTAATGATAG
>CAZEHZ010000040.1:0-19761 GCA_964512385.1 uncultured Victivallaceae bacterium
GCTACGCCGCTCATGTACTAAAGTACACTTCGCTACTTGCCGCCTTGTCTACAACCAAAATCACCTTTTGCATTATCGACTATCATATATATAGCCTTGTTTTAAGAAAAGTCCAGTAAAAAGCAAACTTTTTTTACATAAAACAGATTCGGCTGATGCACTGGTCAAAGTTTTCCTGACCACTCAAAATATCGATTTGAATCCTTAAATACATGAATTCCAAATGTTTAAGCGATATTTTCGGGATGCGTACCGCATCTTTTTCCGTAGTCAGCAATAACTCGGCACCGGCCTTGCGACTGGCATGGGCAAAGTTTTCTATTTCCGCTTCACTGTAACGGTGATGGTCGACAAAGTGTTCGGTATAAACGACTTCTCCACCTAACTCCCGAATGAAATTTTCAAAACTTACCGGATTGGCAATGCCGGACAAGGCCGCTACTTTTTTGCCGCTGATATAACTTAACTCCTGCCGCTTATTGTCGTAAACGCCGGACAAATACTGCGGCATGTGGCAACATTCAATGATTTCCGCCCGACTGTTATGTTTACGGATAAACCGCCGCAAATGTTCGTTGCGATGCCCGCCTTTGCTTTTGGTCAGAAACACATAATCGGCACGACGGATATTTTTAATCGGTTCCCGCAAAATTCCACGCGGCAGTACATGATGATTCCCGAACGGACTGGTGGAGTCCACCAATACAATATTAATATGCGGCCGCAACCGCAGATATTGGAAACCGTCGTCCAAAATCAAGGTGTCGGTTTGAAATTTGTCGATCGCATACAGCCCGGATTTTACCCGGTCTTTATCCACCAGCACCACCACGCCAGGCAGATTGCTGGCCAGCATAAACGGTTCATCACCGGCGTATTCCGAATTCAACAGCACCCGTTCTTCGTCCGACACAATTTTCGGCGGGTCTTCGGCAATGTCCGCCCCCGGCAACTTGGCTCGCAACCGGTCGGCCAGCGACTTCTTTTTACTGCGGTACCCACGGGATAAAATCGCCACTTTCCGCCCTTTTTGGCTTAATGAACGGGCAAACACCTCCACCACCGGAGTCTTTCCCGTGCCGCCGCAGGTTAAGTTGCCAATGCTGACCACTAAACAACCCAGCGCCCGGTAACGGAAAAATCGCCGGTCGTACAGCCAAATCCGGAATTGCGTAACCATGCGGTAAAAACGAGACGCCACAAATAGAAAACAGGTAATCGCCATATCACGGGGTTTCGGCGTTGGCCGGCCTAAGATAAACGGCAGAAAATATTGTTCCAGCTTCTCAAAAAATGCACGCATGAACACTCCAGACTTCTTTTAGCGGACTAACGAATCACCTGATTTAACATTTTTTCCGTGGCAATAATTGCGGCAACCAATTGATCCGAATCCACGCCTACGGTACGCAGCGGTTTACCGTTGGGATTTTCCCACAGGATAGTGGCCTCCACCAACGCATCGGTTTTGCCGCCCGGCGGAATCCGCAGTTCGTAATCCAAAAGTTTCGGCAAGGCGATGTCTTTATCTTTTAAGGCTTTACGAATCGCCTTTACAAAAGCGTCAAAACCGCCGTCGCCCACGGATTCAGACTCAATAAGGTCGCCGTCAAACCGCAATGTTACGTCGGCTTTCGGCTGACCGCCGGAGTGCGTGAGAATGCTGTAATTTTCCACCTTTACTCTGGCGTTCATGGGGGTGCGCATTACGGACGAAATGATAAACGGCAGATCCGCCTGCGCCACATTTTTCTTACGGTCGCCCAGCCGGACAATCTCCTGCAAAACTTTTTTGCGGGTTTCATCATCCAGTTCCATGCCCAGCTCTTCCAGATTTTTATCCAGCGACGCCTTGCCCGCCAGTTTGCCCAGCGCATAATTGCGGGTGCGGCTGAACCGTTCCGGTAACAGCATATTGGCGTATAGATTGCCTTTTTTGTCGCCGTCGGCATGTACGCCGCAGGTTTGCGTAAACACGTCAAAACCTACTACCGGCGTGTTCCATGCACAGCGTTTGCCGGACAAATTCTGTACCGTTTCCGTGGCCGCCAGCAACTGCTTTTCCGCCACCGAGGTCTTAAAATTGGTCATATCCTTAATCGCCACCACAATCTGCGGCAACGGCTGATTGCCCGTGCGTTCACCCAAGCCGTTTATGGTGGTGTGAATGCCGGTGGCTCCGGCTTTTACCGCCGCCAGACTGTTGGCCGTAACCATGCCGTAGTCATTATGGCCGTGAAAGTCAAACCGGGTGCCGGGAAAACAACGCAGTAACCACGCAATATATTCCCCCACCTGTTCCGGCGACGCCACGCCTAAGGTGTCCGGCAGCATAATACGTTCCACCGCCACACTTTTTAATTCACGGATAAAATTATATACATAGCCGAAGTTATCCCGCATACCGCTGGTAACATCTTCCAGATACACATTAACTTTCAACCCTTTTTCGGCGGCGTAGTTGATATCCCGCAACGCCTCCATATAGTGTTGTTCCGGCGTTTTGCCCAGCTGAACTTTACAATGCCGTTCCGAACCTTTACAGAGTAAGTTTATGACTTTGGCGCCGGACTCCGCAATCCAGTCGATTGATTTGCCGTTATCCACAAAGCCGAGAATTTCGATTGCGTCAATCAAGCCACGACGATCAGCCCAGTCAATAATAGTTTTGACGCCGGCTAATTCGCCGTCGGAAACTCTGGCCGAGCCGATTTCCAGGCGGTCTACTTTAACTCTGGTGAGGAGTAAGCGTGCCAGATGCAGCTTCTCCTCCGGAGTAAACGCCACGCCGGGAGTCTGTTCGCCATCCCGCAGCGTAGTGTCAAGTATCTCAACGTAATCTTTGGTTTTTCTCATTCGTGGTCCTTGTATTAATAAATAAAATTATCTATTAATATAACTCTATAACCGGGATTTTCAAATTTTATGCCAACATTCCGTTCTTATATTTGTCATTAGCGGCAAAACCGGTGTCGGCGGCGACCATATCGGCGGCACTGCAGAATGCCACGGCGGAGCTGACGGCGGACTCCTGACAGACCAGTTCAACGATGGTGGCGTTGGATTGATTGTCAAACTTCAGCTCCATACTGATGTCAAAACCATAATAGCTCCAACTGGTGCCGTCGCCTAAACGAGCGGAAAATTTGTCGCCGGAGAGCGTATCGTGCAGAGTATAAACCGCATTGTTTAAATCCTCCAACACCTGCGCCGCCTTAATTAGAATATAGGTTCCGGCCGTGGCGGAACGGGCTTGAAAAGACAAACTGTAGGCGGTTTTATTGGTCAGCGTTACATCGTTGGCAAAATCCAGCACCACATCGGCGGCGGCTAAAGGTTCGCCTTGGCTGAAGTCAAAATTAACGGTGCTCAAGTTGCTGAAGTCGATTGCACGGGTAAACGCCACCTGCGTGTAGCCGTCGGTGCTTAACGTGTCAAAATCCTGAATCCGGCAGGACAACGTACCTTGGAAATCATCAAAATTCAACGCCTTGGTGCCGCTTACCGTGCCGCCGTTACGCCCGGAGCCGGAGACGACACCGGAGATATTCAATTTGCCTGCGTTGCGGCCGGTGTAACTGCCACGGAACGTAATGCTGGAACCGCCTTCCACCAGCGACTGCACGCCGTTGCCGCCGCCGTAAACATTGTTTATGCTGATAACGTTATCACTTAGGGCGTAGCCGCCGCCCAGATAGATTACACTGCCGCCGTACACCACGCTGGTTCCGGTGCGGGAGGTCTGCCCGGCAATGCCGTTGCCGCCGCCGTATACTGAGCCGATGGTCAAATTTTCCTGGCCTTCCCGATAGCTGTTGCCGTCTACGCTGATTACACTGCCGGAGTAAACACTGCTGGCGTTGCCGGAGTTATAACCGCCGCCGTATACGTTAACTGCACTGCCGCACTTCAGCGTGATTGCCGTGCCGCCGTAAACGATGCTGGTGCCGCCGCCGGAGTTGCCGTTCTGATTGGCCGCACCGAAGCCGCCGGCATAAAGTTCATGCTTAATTACTGCGCCGTTCAGATATACCGATACGCCGTTATTGACAATGCTGGTGGCGGTTTTCTGCGTTTCCAGTCCCCGCCCGGACACGCCGCTGCCGCCGCCGAAAATATAGTTGGTAAACGTGCCGCCGGAGAGCGTTAATTGAATTTGACCGTCCACCGTGGCGGTGCATGCGGTGTCGCCGTCGGTGGCGACCCGGCTGCCGCCGTAGATTTGACAGCTGTAAGTGCCGGACACAAACGACATGGCGATGTCTTTTACCAGATATGAGCTGTTATAGCTTACACTGCCGCCGTAAATGTAGCCTTTGGCGGTACATCCTGTAAATGTGATGCTGGTGGCGGCGGTGTTGTTGCTCATGCCGTTGCCGTAGAAGGCGCTGGTGATTTCCGCCTGATTCAGCTGAGCGGTAATGCCGTTGGCCGCCCCGGAACCGGCGGTGATGCCGCCCGCAAAAATGGTTTGAAAACCGCCGGAGGTGATATTCAAATTTATGCCGCCGGAGGTTACTAAACTGCCGGACAAATTGTCATTGCCGCCATAAAGCATAGCCGCCGAAACATTGGTTAAGTTTATGCTGGCGGCACCATCGATTTTGGCGTTGCCGCTGGTAACGTGCCCGGCGGCGGCAATGGTGTTATACGTAATGTCCGCCAAGGTGCATTCCACGGCGGAGGTTACTAAGTTGTCATTGTTTAAAGGGCCGACATAATTGGGAGTCTCCAGTGCGGCGGCCTTTAACGTTTCATTGCCGAAATCGAACGACTGCATGGTGTTTAATAATAAATCAGTAAGCATAATTTCACCTCCATAAAAAACTTGTTCTTACATTATATCCTGCAAACGGCTGAAAATCAACAATAATTTTAAAAAAAAGCCGATAAAAAACACTGAAAATCGGCTTTTGGACTTTAAAAAACACTTTGTTGGGATTATATTAATGAGTTATAAGAAAATTTATACAAACTTGGCCGTCTTGAGAAGACCCCGTTTGCCGCAGAAAAAACGTCAGACCGGGGTTGGAGCCGGCATGAATATAATTGTCAATATAAAAGGACGAACAGCGTGAAACAAATTAAAGTTGGTATTATCGGATTCGGCACGGTGGGTGCCGGAGTTGCGGCCAATCTTCTGGCCAATCAGGATGTTATCAGCCTGCGCACCGGTGTAAGCCCGGTGCTGGCGAAAATTGCCGATTTGGATATAACAACAGACCGCGGCGTAACAGTACCAAAAGATATATTGACAACAGACGCCAATGCGCTGATTGACGAAGTTGATGTGGTGGTGGAGTTGATCGGCGGCAAAACCGTAGCCAAAACTCTTATTCTGAAAGCTCTGGAAAAAGGCAAAACTGTAGTTACCGCTAATAAGGCTCTGCTGGCCTGCCACGGCGAAGAACTTTTTGCCGCCGCCCGCAAGTTCGGCGGAGATATCTATTATGAAGCCAGCGTCGGCGGCGGTATCCCGGTTATTAAAGCCCTGCGTGAAGGCTTGGTGGCAAATCGCATTAAAGCCATTTACGGTATCTTAAACGGTACTTGCAACTATATTCTGACCCGTATGGAGGCCGAAGGCGCCGACTTTGCTCCGATTTTGGCCGACGCTCAGAAACTTGGCTATGCCGAAGCCGAACCCAGTTTGGATGTTGACGGTTTTGACACCGCTCATAAAGCCTCAATTCTGGCTAGTCTGGCTTATGGCGAATGGTTCGGCTTAGAGCCGGTTTATGTAGAGGGTATTCGCGAAGTTTCGCAGTTGGACTTGGCATTTGCCGATGAACTCGGCTATCGCATTAAACTGCTGGCAATCATAAAGCAACTCGGCAATGCCGTGCAGTTGCGGGTGCATCCGACTTTGATTCCTAA
Organism: uncultured Victivallaceae bacterium; assembly: GCA_964512385.1. GTDB lineage: Bacteria > Verrucomicrobiota > Lentisphaeria > Victivallales > Victivallaceae > CALXXL01. The sequence continues at coordinate 5,878 of CAZEHZ010000040.1, forward strand.
AACCGCCTTATTGGGCAATGTGAACGGCGTGTTTAATGCCGTGGCAATTGAGGGCGATTTTGTGGGACCTACCTTGTTCTACGGCCGTGGCGCCGGGCGTGAGGCTACCGCCAGTGCGGTGGTGGCGGACATTGTGGATGTGGCGTTGAATATTCAGTGCGGTTCGCATCATCGTATTCCGGCGTTCCGTTCCGGCCGTCAGTATGAAAAATTATGCCCGATGGCCGATATTACCAGCCGCTACTATCTGCGGATGGCGGTGCGGGATGAGTCCGGCGTATTGGCCGCCATTGCCGCCGAATTAAGCAATAAGGGAATCAGTATTTCCAGCTTGGTTCAGCGTGAAACTCAGTTGGCCGACAATACGGTGCCGTTGCTGATTCTTACGCATGAAACCAGAGAATCCGCACTGCAGAGTGCGATTGAAGGTATTGAAAAACTTTCCGGCGTAATCGGTTCTGTAAAACGTTTCCGCATAGAGGATATTTAAATTAGATAAGCCGCGATGCAAAATAAAATTTGCTGCGCGGCTTTTTCAGCAATAGACTGATGATAAAACAGTAAGGGTAATGAAATGGGACAACATACTGTAGAAAAAATCGGCGGAACGTCGATGACTCGCTTTGGCGAGGTGATGAACAATGTCATTATCGGCAATCGCACCGGGGCGGAGTTATATAATCGTATTTTTGTGGTGTCCGCTTACGGCGGCGTAACCAATTTACTGCTGGAAGATAAGAAAACCGGCGAACCCGGCATTTACGGCTGTTTTGCCGCCGGCGATGACAAATGGATGGAAAAACTGGAGGAAACCCGTGAATGCATGATTAAACTGAACCGCTCGTTCAGCGATTTAGGGCTGGACCAGAAGCAGGCCGACAGTTTTGTGCATGAACGGATGGACGGAATCAAAATTTGCTTGCGTGATATGACCAGAGTCCGGTCGTTTGGGCATTTTACGCCGAACCACTATCTGCCGGCAATGCGTGAGTTCTTAAGTGCCGTGGGCGAGGCGCACAGCGCATTTAATTCGGTGGAAATTTTAAAGCAGCACGGCGTTAATGCTCTGCTGGTGGATTTGTCCGGCTGGATGGAAAATACCACATTGCCGATGGATGAGATGATTCGCCGCAATATGGTTGATATCGATTTCAGCTCGTGCATGCCGATTGTTACCGGATATGTAAAATGTACTGAAGGTATTATGACTCGTTTTGACCGCGGCTACAGCGAAATCACCTTCAGTAAAATCGCCGTGGTTACCGATGCCCGTGAAGGCATTATTCATAAAGAATTCCACCTGTCCACCGGCGATCCTAAATTGATGGGCGTGAATAATGTACGGATTATCGGCAATACTAATTTTGATATTGCCGACCAATTGGCGGATATGGCGATGGAGGCGATTCACTCCAAGGCCTCCAAAGAGATGGAAAAGCGCAATATTCCGATTCGGATAACTAATGCGTTTGACCCGGAAAGCCCCGGCACGCTGATCAGTAAAGATTATATTTCGCCGATGCCGAGAGTGGAGATGATTTGCGGCCGTGCCGATGTGGTGGCGGTGGAGGTGTTTGACCCGATTATGGTGGGTGAACCCGGCTATGATTACCGGATGATGGAAAGTTTTTATAATCATCGCATCAGCTATATAGCTAAAAATACCAACGCCAACACGATTACGCATTATGTGTCGGAACGCAATCGTAATCTGGACAAATGTCTGGCCGATTTGCAGGAACGCTTTCCAGAGGCGATCATCAACACCAGTAAAGTGGCGATTATTGCGGTAATCGGCAGTAATATGAAGATACCGGGCTTTTTGTCACGGGCGGCTAAAGCGTTGGCCGATGCCAAGATTAATATTTTGGCTTTAGACCAGTGCATGCGGCAGGTAAATATGCAGTTTGTGGTCTCCCGTGAAGATTTTAAAGCCGCCCAAATTGCGTTGCACCGTGAATTAGTGGAAAAAGATTGATTTTTCAGATATTAAAACAGGAAAAAGTGAGTTATGAGTGCTAATTTTGATGAGCTGTTCGATGCTGTAATGCAGAATTACAGTGCGGTCTCTTTGCAGAAACTTTATAAAGCGTTACAAGCCAGCGACAATCCCGCTGAATACGCCGAGTTGCTGACCATGCTGTTTGAGTCGTGGGATATGGAGGAGGCTGAATACGATGAGCTTCAGGCGAATTTTACCATTCAAGTGCTGGCATTAAAGGCCGGGGATTCCAATGTGTTCCGGCGGGCATTGAATTTGGCGGTTAAAAAATTGTTGCCGCCGTATTTGAGCAAGCCGGGTATGATTCGGGCATTGGGCTTGAGCGACTGTAATGTGTCTCTGCATGAAGCAATGCGCAGATTTCATAACTTGCTTACTGTAAATAATAATACGTTGGCGTTTTTGTCCGGCAGTTCACGCTGGGGCGTGATCCGCAATGTGGATGCGCTGGCCGGAACAGTGGCGTTTGTGCCGCTGGCGAACGGCTCGCAAAACTCCTTGTCGCTCCCCACGTTGCTGGGCGAAGGCACGTTGTTTATGCTTAGTACCGATTCTCAGCGGTTGGCGGCAATGGCGAACCGGGCGATGCGCAGCGGCAGTGAGTATCGTAATGTGGCGCATAACCGGGCGCTTTCGCCAATTACGGATGAACAGATTGAAGAGATTGCCCGTGCCACCTATATCCCCAATGTTATGAGTAAAGATGACTTTGACGCCTGGTGGTCTAATGACGGCGTGGCGGCAAAATGCAACGGCGACGGCACGGCATTGCGCGGCTCCTGCCGGGCTCGCAGTCTGCAGGAGATGGCGCTGCTGCTGGAAAAAGAGCTGAAAATGGAGCCAAAACCGACGTTTTCAGATGCCAAAATTACCGCTTATGTCGAATTTTTCCGCCATGCCAAACCGGTGTTGCTGGATTGCGAATATAAGCAGTTGGGGTCGGTCATGCAGCAGCTTTCCGGCGTGATGACACCGGAGCAGTTGGCGGTGGTTTTTGCACCGCTGGCGGAATATAAGTGCGGTTTTTTGCCGGAAGATATCGACGGGTGTACGCTGGAAGCCCTGGTGCCGTTCGGGGATTTGAACGTAAAAGCACTGCAGGCGATGTTTGCAATCTTAGCGTTGATTCTGCCGGAAGAGTATCTGGCCAAACTTTGCAGCAAGTTGCCGTTAAAGGCGATGAATGTACTGGCCGAGCATTTGAGCGATGAAGTGTTACTGCCGGCAATTTCCGATGCAATGTCGTCGTCGGACGTATATATGTTTATTTGGAAGAACCGAGTTAAACGCACCGGTAAATTGTTGGATTGTATAACGATCGGCAATGTGGTGAAGGTTTTGAATCAGACTCGTATGCCCAAGGCATGGCAGGCGGCCGTGCGGGATTTAAAAAATACGCTGATGGATAAGGCGGATTTTCAGCAGTTTTTGCTGGAAGCGGCGGAAAAAGATGTAAAATTGATTACCAGTGCATTGCAGGCGGCACACGTGTTGGCCGCCGGTGAACGCCAGAGTCTGCTGGTAAAGTTTGCCCGTTTGGATCGTTCTATGCAGGAACATATTGAAAGCGGCATCGGGCGGCAACTGGTGGAAGATGCGGTGGCGGCGGATGAAAAGCCGCAAACGGTGGAACCGTTGTTCTCGTCGGTGGCGTCCATCAAGCGTTTGCGTCAGGAGTTGGATGATATTATCAATGTTCATCAGCCGGAAAACCGGGAAGCGTTAAAAACGGCTCGTGCGCATGGCGACTTCCGTGAAAACTCGGAATTTGATGCGGCCAAGGAGCGGCGTAACTTTCTTACCCGTCGCCGCAATGAACTGGAACGGATTTTGCTGCAGGTTCAGGCCGTGAATTTTGCCACTACTAAGCTGGACAAACATGCGGTGGTGGGTTGCACGGTTACTTTGCAGTCGGCCAATGGCGAAAACGAAGTGCACCACCTGTTGGGCGCATGGGATGGAAATCCGGACAAGCATTATTTGTCCTATAAAACCCGTTTGGGCGAGGCAATCTATAACCATGCGGTAGGTTCAACTTTAGACCTGCCCGGCGGCAAACGTGCGGTATTGACCAAAATTGAACCGTTAAGTGCCGAAATTATCGCAGAGATGGATAACTAAACTTTAGTTTTCCGCAATACGAAAAACCTCCGTTTTCATCAACTGAAAGCGGAGTTTTTTTTGCTTAAAAATTTGTGGTTGTAAAAACCGGCTATATGGCCGGCAGGCAAAAATCTACAACCCAAATCACCTTTTGGATTATCTACTACTTTAAGAACGGTTTGGCCGTTGCAATCCAAGCGTCGGTTAAACGCTGATGCCCGGCGTAACCGGGGTGAACGCCGTCCGGCATCCAATACAAGGCCGGCGCCTCTTTCTGTGCGTCAACAAACCACTGATTGGTCACCAATGGCAGATTGAATTCGGCGGCTAATTTGCGCACTACGGCACAACGTTCGTTAATCTCCGGCATCCAATCTTCTCCTACTACATGGCTGACGGCGGCAAACGGTTCAATCAACATAATCACCGTGTCCGGCAGGGCGGTTTGCGTCCACGTTAAAATTTCCCGATAAATGCGTTCGTAACGCGGCACTTCGACACCGTTGCCGCTTTCAAACTCATGCCAAGTGTCATTTACGCCAATTAAAATGGACAGGAAATCCGGCTTTAAATTCAGCGTATCCTTTTTCCATCTGGCATACAAGTCCACCACCCGATGGCCGCTTACTCCACGGTTAAACACCTGCATGTCGACCGCCGGAAACATACTGGTAAGCTGAGCCGTTACCAATGCGGCATAACCATTCCCCATTTGGCGGTTGGGTTCCATTTCCTGATAACAGCGGCCGGCGTCGGTAATGGAATCGCCCTGTAAAACTACGGTATAATTTTTCTTCATTGTCTTGCACCTGATTTTTTTGATAATAACGATGTTGGCCAATCAGTTGAATTTGCCAATATATTATTATAGCATTTCTAAGCCGGAATACAATGCCGGCTTTAATCTTTACTGCGTTTATCTACAGCGCAATGCACCCGGAACTTGGCAATCCGGCACTCCTCAAAGTCAAAAACGCCTGATGCAATGTGACGATGATAACGGGCGTTCAGTACCGTAGAGAACAGCTTGCCGCATTGCGACTGCGATAATTTTAAAAATTCGCAGATGGCGGAAAGCTGAGCCAAATTTAAAATGATTGTGCCGTGTTTTACCTGACTGACGGCGGCGGTGGATATTTTTAAAAACTTAGCTAAATCGTACTGATGTTGATTGCGTCTTTTTAATGAAGACTCAATAAAATCCCATCCGTTTATATGATTGTCCATAATCCTTCCTCTCTATTTGCCGTAAATGATATCCTTAACTCGTGCATATGAAAATTGACAACCATAAACAATAATACATGTCCGGCTTAACTTCAAGGAAATATTTAAATATTTCCGAGAAAATATTTGTTTTTGCTGTTAAAAAATCTATATTTAATATCAAAACAGCAGTGGCTGTAGTAAAGTAGATAATTAATTTGAAAGGTTAAGTAAATGTCAATGTTAGAAAAATTAATAGTGGGGCGTAAAATTAGGCAGTGTGAAATTGCAACTCAGCTTGGAATATCACGTTCCGCCGTTTCTCAACAAGTTAGAAACGGGATAAAAAATATTTCAGTAGCTAAAAGATATGCAAAAATATTAAACTGTAATCCGTTGTTTTTGTTAGATTAGATGGTTAATGATATCCTTAATTTTATTTTGGAAAGGGAAAAGCATGAATTGCTATGGGTACTATCGGGGGCTTTATGAAAAATGCCAGACTTGCCAGCTGGCGCAATATTGTAAAGAGGCTAAAGAGCCGCCGTTGCTGGGCAATCGGATGACGGCTTATAATGATCGTTTTATCGTGCCGCAAACCGAAGAACCGTATCGGAGTTATCAACTTGAGCCGCCACCGGATGAGAGTCCGCAAATTTACAACCGCAACGATATGCTGGAATTAATTGTATTTATGGCCAATCTGGATACGTTGACACTGGATTATTTAAGTATGTTTTTGGCCGATCCGCACATTACTTTTCAAAAAATGGCCGATCAGAAAGCGGTAAGCCGACAGGCGGTGCATAAGTATTTAAAGCATCAATGTAAAAAAATCCCGGAATTAGCCGACTTGTTAAAAATCGGTGAACGCCGTAAAATCAATAAAACAAATCGAACATTTATGGAGGAAGTATGCAGAATTCGTCGGAAAACGTCCGTGTTGAGCTTGAAAAAACCAAAGAACGCCTCGCTCTGCTGGAGGAAATTGATTTGCTTGAATCCGAGTTCAAACTCATTCAGCACGAGTATACTCAAAGGCGCAAAACTTTGGCGGAACGACTCGTCAAGTTGGGATAACGGATTATAGGAGAATCATTTTTATAGTCGGCAAATCACTGAATAGCCGTGATTTGCCACTTTTTTGGCCTAAAAATCAATTTTTTTTAATTTTTTTTCAAAAAAACGCTTTTTTGCATTTGACTTTTATTGCGAATCATCTATATTCTCATTGCAGTGAAACGGTTTCCGTTTTTTTGTTACAGTGTTACAGTTAACTTAGGGTTTGTGGTTTATTATTAGAGTGTGTTGGAAAAAGTTAATATGAAAATCCGTTAATTGGCAGTTTGCCGATTGCTTCGGGATTATGTTTGTAGCACTGACTTGTCTGCTTGCCAGGAACTCCCCCAAAAAATGAAAAATCAATAAGGGGTGAAGGCTCAAAAAATCCCCCCGCGGAAAATATTAAAAAATCCTCATTCTAACCGTAAAATAATAACTTTAAGCAACTTAAAAGCTGTAGGTTGTTTGTGAAATATTAAAAGGTGTTTCGGCTTTATTCGGGTAGATAGGCCGGAACTGCGAGTTTTAAATGAAATTACACACTCTGCGCTTCCGCAGTTTATGGGATCAACACGGGTTGTTCCAGGGGGGGACAGGGGTAATTAATAAAAGCACCGGGATAACCCCGGGAAACAAAAAAGAAGGATGAGCTATGAACATCTATGTTGGGAATCTTGCCTACGCTACTGCTAACGAAGACCTTGCGAACATTTTTGCCGATTTCGGCGCAGTTGATGCTGCTCGCGTAGTAATGGATCGCGAAACTGGCCGCAGCAAAGGTTTCGGTTTTGTGGAAATGGCCAACGCCTCTGAAGCTAATGCAGCTATCGAAGCGTTGAACGGCAAGGAAATTGGCGGACGCAAGCTGGTGGTAAATGAAGCTCGTCCGCGCGAAGAACGCCCGCGTCGTGAAGGCGGTTTCCGCGGTAATCGCGGCGGCGGTTTCAATCGCTAAGCTGTAAGGCTGAAGAATGCGGAAACTTTTTGAAGTTTTCGCATTTTTTTTGTATTTTTTACTTGCAAAACCAATCGAAAATGGTATTGTATTTATACGTTTCAAGAATCTATAATTTATATAATTCAGGGAGTTGAAAATGGCAGACAAATCTGTAGGAACACAGTCTTTGGCGATGGATAACGGCCAGAAGGCGTTTGACGGTAAAAAATTGCGCATCGGTATGATCGGCTGCGGCGGCATCTGTCAGGTGCATATGGAAGCTTATAAAGAACTTCCGCAGGTGGAAGTGGTGGCTTGCTGCGACATTGTGCCGGCTCGCCTGGAAACCATGAAGGAAAAATGGGGCATCGAAAAAGGCTATGCCGACTGGAATGAAATGTTGGCGAATGAAGAGCTGGATGCCGTAGATGTTTGTACTCCAAACGGCGTACATATGCAGCCGGTAGTGGATGCATGCAGCAAGGGGCTTCATGCGATGGTGGAAAAACCGATGGCGATGAATCCCGAAGAGTGCGAAAAAATGATTGCCGCCGCTAAAAAGAACAACGTGAAGTTGGCCGTCGGCTTCCAGAACCGTTATCATGAAAATACCAAATACCTAATGCGTGCCAAGGACGAAGGTATTTTGGGGGATATTGTATTTGTTAAGTGCCGGGCATTGCGTCGCCGCGGGATTCCGAACTGGGGTGTGTTTGGGCAGAAGGCGTTACAGGGCGGCGGGCCGATGATTGATATCGGCGTGCATGTTTTAGAGTCGGCACACTACTTTATGGGCGAACCGAAACCGGTGGCGGCGTCCGGCAATATCTGGACATATCTAGGCGATAAAGAGTCTAAAACGGTTTCGCCGTGGCCGAACTGGGATTACAAAACCTATACGGTGGAAGATTTGGCGATTGGTCAGATTCGTTTTGAAAACGGCGCGATTTTACAGATTGAATCGTCGTTTGTTGCTCATATTGAAGAAGATGTATTTACGTGGGAAGTTATGGGTACCAAGGGCGGCGGCTCTTGGATTCCGCCGAAAGTTTATACCGATGTGGCCGGAACCATGGTTAATATGAAGCCGAATTTCCTGCCCGATGCCTCCAGCTTTGCCACCTTGTTTGTGCATAAATTGCGCAACTGGGTTGATGCCTGCTTAAATGGTACCGACCTTACCGCTCCGGCGGAAGAGGGCATGATGGTGCAGAAGATGTTAGACGGTATCTATCGTTCTGCCGCCGCCGGTCGTGAAGTTACTATTGACTGATGATTGAAGCTTGAAACATTGTAAAACATAATCTTTTACGATGTGGAAAAGGTTTTTTTGACTGCTGTATATTGTTTAATATGCGGCAGTTTTTTTATGCCGATATGTGTGGCGGCGGAAGATTTATTTGGAATGTTTGGTTACAAATGCGGTTTTTGCCGAGGTGTAGGCATCGCGATTATGCTTATATCGGGCGGCTAATTCAATTTTTAACGCTTCGTATTCACGTGCCAGTTGCGGGTTTGCGCATAAATTAGCGCAGAATTTCGGTTCCGGCCAGTCGCCCATATTACGGACATGCAGATGAAAGACTCGTTCGGCAAAGCCGTTTTCGGTATAGCCTTTGCACAAATCCAGCGCAAAGTACGGTTTTTCCATATACGCCATTTGCGTATAGCCGCAGGCCGATAAACTTTTTTGCAGTTGTTTTAAGTCGGCATGGTCGGCTATTTCCATTAAAATATCCACGGTGGGCTTGGACAGTATACCGGGGATGGCGGTGCTGCCAATATGGCGAATCCGCCTGATGGCGGCAATTTGAGTCTGCAACAGGTCGGCTTCTGCCCTAAACCAGTTTGGGTACTCGGCGGAGTAAGGGCGCAGGATTATCGGGAACAGTTGCCAAAGTTCCTCCAGACTCATTTCCGACAGCGCTTTCATAGATCTCCTTTATTTTTTCCAGTAAGCAATATAACACGCCGCGGGCAAAATTCAAGTGCCGAAGATTGCATTTGCATTTCAGGATATAACGGCTATATTTAATATGAGGAGAATAATTGCTATTAATGATATTTCTGAGATTTTTAAACGACACGATAAATATCAGTTTGAAATGAAATTTACCTACCCGGTATCCCGCAATCAGAAGCTGAGTGAGTATTTTGTGGATACATATTTCTTTCTGCCGGCCAGTCTGGATATTAACAGCAGCACCTATTCGGCGGAAACGTTTTATACCGACAGCCGGGACTATATTCGACTGAAAACGCCGGAGTTTAAATTGGATGAAATTTGCGGTGATGAAACCTCGCCGTTAGGTAAATTGAGTAGTTCAATTGCCGAACTTGGCGTTGCCGGGCGGCCGGAGTCTCAGCTGGATATTTATGCCGCCAGATTGAAAATGTTCTGTTCGATTATGAAGAGTTCACTGCGGGATGCCGAATATCGTTTGGAGCAGACTCTAACGCTTGGCGATGAAAACTTGAACGGGCAGTTGGAGTTCTATTTTTCCGCGTCAAGCCAGGCATTAACTGCGTTCCGCCGGTTGGAAAGCCGGTTGGAGGCACCTGACGTGCCGGAGGAAGCCGCCGCATTATTCCGGCATGGCGACGAGTTTTTAAGTTTAGTGGTTAATAAATATCGCTATAAACTGTTTTTAGCACTGGAGCCGTTGCGGAAAACATGGAGTAGGGAGGTGCAGAAAAAATTAGTGCAGGCGGTGAAAGAGGAGCTTGCGTATCGGAAAAAACGCCGATATCCGTCAATTCCATCGCTGAACGGCGATAATGAGGAGATGGTGTATCGGGAGGGCGTGCTTAAAAAAGCTATGGCCGGAGTGTTGTTCCTGAAAACCGATACCAGCAGAGACGGCGTGGTGGTGCAGAATGTGATTTTCGGCTTTGCCGCCGGCTTAGCCATGTTGTTTGCCACGTTGTTTGCCTACTTTACCCAGAGCATGCTGATTAAGGATTTTTCGCTGATGTTTGTGCTGGTGATGGTGGCGGCATATATGGGTAAAGACCGCATAAAAGAGCTTTCACGGGCTTATATGTACTCTAAGGCCCGTCGCTTTCTGTACGATTATAAAACCGCAATTTATGACAGCGCCGAACAGCCGATCGGCATTACCCGAGAGAGCTTCAACTTTATTGCGGAAAATGACGTGCCGGAAGCGGTGCGTAACTTCCGGAACCGGGCATATTTGACTAAGCTGGAAAACGGCAGTTTTGGCGAAAAAGTGATTTTGGCCCGTCGGCGGGTGCAGTTGTATTCCAAGTCCATTGAAAAGCTGTTCCGTGATTTTGAGGTAAACGGCGTGGTGGATATTATGCGCTTTAATGTGCGTAATTTTTTAATGCGGATGGATAATCCCTCCCGGCCGATTTTTATGCCGGATGACAAAAATAATGTACGGATTGTCAACGGTAAACGGGTGTATCATGTAAATATTGTGGTCTGTTACGGCACTAACGGCCAGCGCGACCGCTATGTGCGTTATCGATTAGTCTTGTCCAGAAAAGGCATTGAACGGATAATTTATATTACAAACAGTGAAAATACGCCGCCACGTCCTTAAAGCAGTAACGGCAAACCCGTCGCTCCATTGTTTGCAAATCAATCACACTGTTGGCCGGGCAACCGCCGAAACAGTAATCGCAATATTGGCAGTCGGCACACTCCGGAAAATTGCGTAAGCTGATTTTACGCCGCCTGCGCAGTCGCTCCAGTATCTGGCTTTGCCGCCATATCGTCAGCAACTCATCCTGATTTATACGCCCCATCGGAAAATCCGGCATTTGCACGCAGGGAATCATTGCGCCGTCGGCTCGAACGCCCATCTGCTTATACACGGCGGCACAGCCACCCAAACAGCCGGAGTAACTACCCCGGCGGGTTTTATGCTGCCACGCTTCATACAGTTTCTGCCACTTTAAATACAGTCCCCACGGGCCGGTGGAACTTAATAATCGCCCCGGATAGCGGGCTAACACCGCTTTATGCTCCTCGATAGAGCTGAATAACTCCGGCACGGTTAATTCCAATCCGGCGGCGTTTTTATGGCATAAACCTTGAATCGCCACGCAGTTTGTTGTAAAATTCGGGAGTTGCAAACGGTCAAAAATCAGTTCCGCCGTGGCCATCAACCCGCCGGAATTATGGTGGCCGATGGTGGTGCGGACGGCAATTGGAATGCGATAGTATTTTAAGATGTTGATGGCTTCAATTGCGGCCTGCCATGCGCCTTTGCCACGGGCGGCATCATGCATCTCCTCTGGCCCGTCGAGCGAAATCTGCACCACATTACAGCGACGCAGTGCGGCGATTTTTTCCGCCATGTCCGCCTTAAGCAGTGAGCCGTTGGTGACTAAATCAAACCGCAGGCGAGTTTGGGAAAACGCCCCCAACAGTTCCATAATATCCGGTCGCATTAACGGTTCGCCGCCGGAAATATTAACATTCATAACGCCGATACGGTTTAATTCGGCAAAAAACTTTAGCCATTCGGCCGTCGGCAAGTCCTCCGGCACGGCGGCGGCACTGTCAAAATGATAGCAATATCGGCAGGACAAATTACACCTGGCGGTAATATCCAGATAAATTTTAGCCGGAACGGCAAGCGGATGCGGCAGCATAATTAAGCGTCAATTGCGCCGGTTTCGGCACAGTCGTCTTCCAGTCCGGGGATAAAGCAACCGGGGTCCGGCGGTTCAAACGAGCCACCGGCGGCAAACATGGAATCCCACCCCTTAAACACTTCCAACTCTGGTTTCTCATAAGTAATTTTCATATTTCACCTCTGCTTAAAACAGTTAAGTTTCACTTACAAAACAAAACCGGACAAACTGCAAATCAGCAACATCTACACATTGCCGGGCAGTTTATCCGGTGTACTGCGCCCTGCCACCATAAGGTTTTGAGGACACATTCATTCGGTTTTATCGAAATTACGGCTTACAGTAAGCCCATTGAAAATTATGACTCTTACCGTTATTTCTTTTTACCGAAGATTTTTTCCCAGTTGTCCCGATACGCTTGTTCATCGCCGGGGCGTCTGGCACTGCCTTTTCCTACCATATTTTTTGCCTCCAAATAGTTATAACTGCCCGGAACTTAATTTCCGGGAGCTATTAATATAGTGCAAAATAATAATTTGTCAACTGTTCAACTAATTCAAATCCTGAATATCCACTACCACAAAACCGTCTTTCTGTACATTGCGCATAATGGTAACCAACTTTTTGTTATAAGACGCAATGGCATTTTCCGGCACTTGCGACACGATCCACTGCTTTTCGCTGTTATCATAATCGGCAACTACGGCTTCCGGCCGCAGGGTTTGAGCCACTACCACCAACTGAATAACGGCCGGGAACTGTCCGGCTTCGGTAATATTGGCAATACGGCCGATTAACGCCTCTTTACCGGCGTCGGTATTGGGCAGATCGGTACGAGTAGCCAAAACCGATGCGATGGCCGAACGGCGGAATAACTGGTCTTTATAGAGCAAATTACCCCATGAGTTGTTATTCAACTGACTGATTATATTAGACGAATTGGTAAAATCCGTACCGTCATTCAGTTCCTTATTGGCAATAATATTGCCGCTGGCCAGCATTTTATGGTCGCTGGAACTGTTAGAGTTACTGAACAATGCCTGCCATAACTTGTTATTGCTGTTATAAGGGTCATTGGTGCGGCCTTCGGTGGCATTAAGGTCAATTTTAGTGGAGTTGCCTAAGAAAACCATATCCAAAATTTCAGCATCGCCCTGAATATAATTATTCGGGTAGGACGCACTTTCCAAGTTGTCGCCTTGCGCATTGCTTAAATTCAAGGTCTGCCACGCTATGCCACGGTGAATAAAGCCCAGTTCATACAGCGACTGATAATCATCTTCCCGAATATAGGCGGTGGAAATGCGGGGCGTATCCACGGCGCCGGCCGCAATATTTTTATTGTTGACCGCCGGTTCGGCATCATAACTGCCGCTGCGTTTGATGGACTTATTGGGTTGCCCCAAGGTGGAGTTTGCGCCGTCATGCGCCCAGGTTGAGCCTTCTTCAGCCTGCACTGAGCCGGTTTCTTTCCAGTCGCCGGAGTTCAAGTTCTGCCGCGGGTCATTGGTCTCCACCGAGAAGCCGACGGTATACATAAATGAACCGGGGGTGGATAGCGACGGGAATGATTTTCCGCCGTCTAACGTACATTTGATGTCCACCTTGGCAAAGTCCATACCTTCGGTGCCGTTTGCGCCACGAGACAATTTTACCGATTTAATGTTAATAGTAAAATTTTCCAACATCATGGCAAATTTTCCATTATCACGGCGAATTGAAATTTTTTCGCTGTTGGGCGAAAAACTCTTTTCCCCCTCCGCCACCCAGTAACCCTTTTGGGGATTTTCCACGGCATCAGAAGTTGAATCAATCGTAACGCTAACGGTGGTTTTTTCATCTACTTTCTGTATTAAACTGGTATTGCCGGTGGCTTTAAACTCGGTATTGATATCGGCAGTAAGCGTGCAGTTATATTTTTCACCATCTTTCACTCCGTAAATATCAACCAGTTCAATGGCCGGCT
>CAZEHZ010000041.1:0-19436 GCA_964512385.1 uncultured Victivallaceae bacterium
TGAGCCAAACGATTAAGCCCCCGCTCCTTACCGTCGCCCTGACCGGCGGTAAACACCAGATTTATCTTGCCGGGCGAATGCTTTTTGCGGAAGTGTTCCCCCAAAAAATCCACTAAATATTCCGGGTGAGCCGCACCTAAAAAGCCGCCCACGGCCACCGTGTCGCCATTCTTTATTAACCCGATGGCCTCTGCGGCCGACATTATCTTCATAGCTTAAAACGCCTTTGGTTTCCATAATTAATTAAATTTTCCTGCTATACTTTAATATGAAAACAGCCGGAAGCAAATTTTTACAGTTAAAAAAGCCAAAAAAAACACATCCTTGTTGGCATGGAGTTGATTTTGATGTATATTACCCGTGGAAAAGAATATTTTTATACCTATCAGGAGCAGGATATATGGAAGAAAAGAAATTAAAAGTTGGCGTAATCGGCGTGGGGGCGCTTGGCAGACATCATGCCAGATTATATAAGCTGAACGAAAAAGTGGACGTCGTCGGCATTTTTGACACCGTGGAGGATACGGCCAAAAAAGTCGGGGCCGAGTTTGATATTCCCGTGTTCTCCGACTGGCGTGAGTTAGCCGAAAAATGCGACTTGCTCAGCGTAGCCGTTCCCGCTAATTTTCATGAAAAATGCACCATCCCACTGCTGGAAATGGGGAAACACGTTTTGGTGGAAAAACCCATCGCCGTTACCGTGGAAGAGGCTCAAAATATGGTGGACACCGCTAAAAAACATAACGTGGTGCTGGCCGCCGGGCATACCGAACGCTTTAATCCCGCCATGGACTTTTTAGAAAAACATAAGAAAAACACCCGGTTTATCGAGGCTCACCGCCTGGCCTGTTACCCCCCGCCCCGCCCCGGTCTGCATCGCCGCGGTACCGAGGTCAGCGTGGTGCTGGACTTGATGATTCATGATATCGATTTAGTGCTGACTATGGTGGATAGCGAAGTGGAACACTTTGACGCCGTAGGTATTCCGGTATTAAGCGATACCGAAGACATTGTAAGTGTCCGCATTAAGTTCAAGAACGGCAGTTGCGTAAATATGACCGCCAGCCGGGTGAGTCAGGAACCACAGCGGCGTTTCCGCGTATTTCAGGAAGACTGCTATATCTCGATGGACTACGGCAAACATTTCGGCATGGTGCTGAAGCGCAATAGAATCGGTCTGGCTCGCAAAGATGTGAATTTGAACGAGAAAAACGCTTTGGCCGATGAGCTGGACAATTTTATCGATGCCGTGGCCGCCACCAAAACCACCGGCGTAATTCATCAGCCGCGAGTCCCCGGCGAACAGGGCTTGCGGGCGTTGAAGCTGGCCGTGGATATTCAGAACGAAATCCGGCGGTATAATGACGCTTACGGTTTTAAATTTGCGGCACAGGCGCTCAGCGAAATGCAACAGCAAGCCAACGCAGAAAACCAGTCGGGTCAATGAGTAGAGCTCAGACAGCCGGCATCGTTACCCCCGGTAAGGTGAACATGTTTTTAAAGGTCACCAAGCGCCGGGCGGACGGGTATCATGAACTTGAAACGCTGTTTTTCCCGGTGTTTCAAGTTGGTGATGAGTTGAGTGTACAGTTTAATGCGGCACCCGGAATCTGCTTAGCGTGTAATTATCGGGATGTCCCGACGGATGAGCGCAATATTGTGTGCAAAGCGGCAAAACTTTACAGTTTGGCGGCCAAAATTCCGCCCAGCTGGAGTTTTAATTTAACCAAACAGATTCCCGCCGCCGCCGGGATGGGGGGTGGCAGTTCAGATGCCGCCGCCTGCTTACAGTTATTAAATAAATACTATCATAAACTTGATGAATTACAATTACATCATCTGGCCTCTCAATTAGGTGCGGACGTGCCGTTTTTTCTGAATCCGGTACCCAGCGTGGCCACTGGAATCGGTGAAAAACTGGTACCTTTGCCGCCGGAGTATCATATACAGTTACCGATTGTGCTGGTAAATCCGCGTTTTCCGGTCAGTGCGGCGTGGGCGTATAAACATTTGCGGCCGGAGCGCATTGGAGAACTCCCCGGCCGGCTGGATATACTGCTGGCCGCGATAAAGGAGCAAAACTGGGCAACAGCGGCGGAGTATATGTATAATGATTTAGAATTTGCGTTGTTGGAGAAATTTCCATTGTTGCAGATTTTAGCGGATTTCATGTGGAATTCCACCGGTATGCGGCCAATGATTACCGGCAGTGGCTCCACGATTTTCACCTTATGCGACTCCCCGGCCACGGCGGACAAATTACGTTCCACCCTGCAGGCCAACTTCCCCACTTGCCGGATTATTTAGCGGATAATACCCAAATGTCGGCGGAATCGTTGCTCATAACTAAGCCTTAAAAACAATAAAAAAGCTGGAATTATTATAATTCCAGCAAAAAATCTTAACCATTAAACGCACTGCTCTATTGTCGATTCTTGGTGCCCAAAACAATCGTTGCAATTATAGCACAAAGCCCGCCGCCGCCAATAACTGAAGCGGTTAGCGGTTGCTTAATATATGCGCAAAATACGGCTGAAGATAATAAGAGCACGATCACAACCGTAGCACAAATCATGGCCAAAATACGATTTTCCCGATCAATCTCTATCTGCCGGTCGGCTCTTTTTACATTGCTTAAGGCCACTTCCCGCTCTACTCTGTCATTTTCATGGGTGTTTAATTGTTCCTTTTCCGCCATTATAATAATTCGGTTGGGGGCATCTACATCAATATTTTGATATTTTATTAACTCATCCGCCGATGGAATTGGGCCGGAATGAACAAAGGTTTGCGAAATTTCCAAGGCCTGAACCTGCCCATGAGGAGCTATTGGCGGAGTAACACTTATAGTTCCATTATCTTCCGGCTGTTTATTAAACTCCACTTGCGGTTTATATGTTTTTTCGCTTGTCGAACTCATATTTTTTATATCTCGGAAATGGCTTTTCTAACATGGTTGCCGACTTTTACCCAGTATGAATTCAGTTTTTCTTGCTGTAGTCTAAAAGATGAGCGTTGCTTCCGATTCAGCGGAGATGCAGTAACAATATTATTTTTACAGTCGCTTGCAATATTGCCGCCAACGCATTGAGAAACGTCCAAAATGGCTTCAAACCCTTTGGCCCAATCAGTAGTACTCTGAGCTATAACAGATTTAAATTTTTTCATAATGGCCTATCACTTTCTTTGATGTTATATAAATGCAAATCTTATAGAATTCAATATCCGTGTACAATAAAATATATGAGAGCGAATAATTTAAATTATATTTTTACAATTATACTTTACGTACAATATATCACCATATAATGATAAAACAACTCTATTTTATCATAATTTTATATATTTTTCTTTTTTTGTCAACCAATAATTTGCTTATGCATTACCGGATTATTTAGCGGATTCGGCTTTGATTTCTTCAATTAGACGGTCGATGTCTTCGGCTTCGGAATTCAGGGCGTGCATGTCGGGGTTGGCATCCATTTTTATGGCCAATTCCCGATGTAAGGCCATGATTTGATTATGCAAGGCTCGGCACTCCTCGTTATTGGTTAAGATTTCCAGACGCTTATCCATGATTTTTCGGGCAACAATCGCACGGTCGGCTTCTAATTTTTTTAATCGGGCCGTTTGATCGGCGGCGTATACGGTTACTCCGGCGGCCAACAACACGGCGGCCATGGCGATAATACTGATGTTTTTACTTTTCATAACTCATTCTCCAATAACAATATTTAATATTTTATCCGCTAATTCACTTTTCGTGCCGAACGGCAACTCCACTATGCGGCCGTCGGCGGCAAACAGGGTTATCTGGTTGGTGTCCACCCCAAAACCGCAATTCGGGGCGGCGATATTGTTGGCGGCAATCCAGTCTAAATTCTTGCGCTTCAACTTGTCCACGGCATACGCCGCCACGTTTTCCGCTTCGGCGGCAAAACCCACCACCAACTGACCGGAGCGTTTTAAGGGGGCTAAACTGAGCAAAATATCTTCGGTACGCTCCAACTCCAGCACTAAATCGCCGGACGTTTTCTTCAACTTGCCCGTAATTGCCGTCTTCGGCCGGTAATCGGCGACGGCCGCCGCCATAATCAACAAATCACACGCCGCAAACCGGCTCTTAACCGCCGTGGCCATCTCCGCCGCCGACTCAATATACACCATCTCCGCCCCCGGCACGGCCGGCAGACTGCTGACTCCGCTGATCAACGTAACCTGATGCCCGTTTTTTACCGCACTTTCGGCCAGCTTATAGCCCATTTTCCCGGTGGAGCGGTTAGAGATAAAACGAACGTCATCAATACGTTCCCTTGTGGCTCCGGCGGTGATTATAATGTGCATTTATCCACCTTTACTCCATGCGTTTTACCGGCTAAGGCGGCGGCAAAAATCCGCTCTTCAAAGCGGTTCGGGTGGCGTAACAGGCGACAGCACTGGCACATGAACGCCGGTAAATTATACACCTTGGCATACTCGGCAGACTGTCGGATTACGGCGGTGCCGCCCTCCGGAATATCGATCCATTCCGGCGAGTTGTCGGCCACTAAAATCCCCGGCCCCCGCACAATTTCGATCTCGATAACGCTGGAATCGGCTACTACCAAGTGGTCTACTTCCGCCGTGGAGTTACTGAATGCCAGCCCTAAACCCACCTTAAAAATACTGTGGGTGATACTGCGGTAATAGGCGGTACTGCCGTGTACGCTGGAGACTCCGGCGCCGTCGCCCACAATCTCATGCGCATATAATTCGCCGTCAATCCGCACCCGGTAACGCAAAGCGCTGACCCGTTCCCGGTTATGAATAAAAATGTCGTTAATGCCGTAAAGGATTTTGCCGTTAAATTCGCCGGACAACTTGGGTAACAGGGTCAACGGCGATAAGCCGTCCACAAACAACTGCAACTGTTTTTCATACGAATGTTCTCCGCATAATGGTGCGGTGCCGGCATCCCGCAACGGCAATTTCGGCACGCCGGGGTATTGGGTTTCGGCCTGAAACAACGTGCCGTCGCCGCCATGCGCCACCACTAATTCAAACTCTTCGCCGTCGGCAACTTCACGCAGATTAAACTGCTTAAGCACCGGGCGGATGTCCGCTAAATTTTTACCAATAAGTTTAATCTTCATCATTTTCCGGCAACTGCCACTCCTGTAAAATTTCCGGGCGGTGTTTGGCAAGCACGGCGTATAAAACCGCCGCCGCCGCATTCCCCACATTTATACTGCTTTTAGAACCGAACATGGGTAGATGAATCACGCCGTCGCAGGCGGCCACGGTTTCGGGCAGAATCCCCAACGCCTCGTTACCCAGCACCAGAGCCAGCGGGAACGAATAGTCAAAATCCCAGGCGAACTTGCTTTTACCGGGCAGAAAATCCACCGCCAGAATCTGTTTACACCCCTCGGCGCGCAACATTTGAACGGCGGAAAGCGAATCTTCGGCATGACGGCATGGCACCATTTTGTCGGCGTTCATGGCGGTTTTGGCCAATTTGGGGTGCGGCGGTAAAGGCGTATAGCCGCAACCGATAACTTCGGTGGCATGAACCGCCTCGGCAATACGCAGAATATTGCCCACATTAAAGGCACTGCGCATCCGATCCAGCACTAAATATAACTTCCAGTCGTCCAAAATTCCAACCTCCTGAATATGTATTACATGATACAATACAACGGAAACTGGTGTGCGTCAAATAAAAAACCCCAAAGTTGTCAGATAAACTGCATAACTTTGGGGGAACGAAAGGAAAGGATTAGTCTATTAACCCCGGCTTATGGCACCGGGATTACGCAGCCGCTCCAAAAACTGTACGGCTCTGGGCGAAATTCGAGGCCGCTTGCCGGTGGCTTGATACCGGCGGGAACCGACGCCCTCCACCGCTTCGGCCACCGTGAGCTTAGGTTCATTCAGCACGTCAAAATACTCGGCCAGATACACCGCCTGTTCAAACACGGCGCAATAGCAGAACACATCGGTTTCATCCAGAGCGTCTACGGCCAGAAAATTTTGCACATCCTGTTTGGCCATGTGAATGGCGGCGGTTTTGGCGGAGTCTTCCAGCGCAGACCAGAAAGTGTACTTTAAATGCAGTTCAAAATACTCTTCCGCTTCCGATAATGCGAACATGTGCGCCTCCGTTTCCGTTTTGGTTAGTTGCCGCTTTTAATCGCCGCCAACGCCGTGGCACTGGCCTGTAAGCCGGAGATGCGGCAGATGCGCTGTTTGGCGTTTTTAAATACAAACGTCAATTCGCCCAACGCCATACGTTTTACGCCGTCAAACCCTTTGGGGGTGGCGTCTTCATCGCTGATGGCGCGGCCCTGAAGCGGAGCTAAACCGCAACCGTTCGGGTCCAGCACAAAGGCATCGGTATCGGGCATATCCGGGTCGGCCATAATGGTCATGCCGCGGCCGTTGATTTCATTAACGATTACCGCCACATAAGCGCCGCGGCGGTCGTCGGAGCGGACAATCTGCAGCTGATTTTTGTATTCGTTGGACAATACTCTGGCCTGCCCCGGCGAACACAGAATCTGCAACGGATCGCCGCCGGCGGACAAAATGGCCTGCGCCGCATCGTTAATCATCACCGAGTCCAGTTTGGCGGAGTTGCCTGCCACCTGCAAGCCGCCGGCTTGAGTGGCAAAGAAGTACAACCCGCCCGCCTCGCCGCGAGCCGCCGCCGTTGCTTCAACCCGGCGGCCGAACAACGCCACCCGGTTCAAATCTCTGGCCAGTTCGCCCAGCGCATAAGCGGTCTGGCGGTTCAGCTGATTGTCCAGCCCGCCGTAAACGTTAATGGCAATGGCCGAGCCGGACAGAATAATGTCTTTACGGAAAATCTGCGTGCAGTTAAATTCGGCATTGCTGAGGTGGTAGGTCTCTTCACCGTCGCCGGAGTACGACCCTTCCGCCATGGGCGAGGAGACAATATTCAACACCTTGTTCGCCGTTACCGCCGCCGTGGTTGAGCCGTTGGCCGCCGCCAGAACCACGGTAAAAGTGGTGGCGGCGGTGATGGCGGTTACCCGGAACAAAGCGCTGTCATCCTGAACCACCAGCAAGGTGCCGACCTTCAATTTGGCCACATCAGCGGCGGAGGCGGTAACGGTGCCGGAGCTGACGGCGGTAGCGGTAACCGCCCGGCCGGAAAGCTGGTCTTCAAACCACTCATGCTTCTGATTGGCGGCGGTTTCCACGGTGCGGAAGTTGCTGATAAAACGGGGCTCGTCCTTAATAACGGTGGACAAGATGTCGGAGAGATCGCGTTTTTTATTCGCGAACGAGTAGGAATAGAGAGTCATAATATAACCTTTCTTGTTTTATATTTGCCGACACTGTATCGGCAAAACTACTTAAATTACTTCGGGGGCGGACTCCAAAAGTTTGGCGATATGCCCGGCCGACGGCTGGTTGCGTACTTCGGCAATTCCGTCCTGAGCCGAGAATACATTGTCAACCCCGCTCCCCGCCCCGGACGGCAGGGCTATGGAAAAAAAAAGCGGGATTTCGGTGGCCAACTGCTGATAAAACGCCTCGGTCTGTTCGGGGTCATCTAAATCAATTTGGCGGCGTTCAACCAGATACCCCAGATAGTCGGGGTCGCTGAAATCGAATTTGGCGGCGAGTTCCGTGATTTTTTCCCGACGCTGGAAAGCGGCCAGCTCACGTTTGGCGGAGTCGGCGGACACTCTGGCGGCGTCCAGCTGTGAACGCATAGCATCAGCTGAGCGGCGTTGTTCGGCCTCTAAAGCGACGAGTTGTTCGCAATCTTCGGCGGACAATGCGCCGGCGGCGGCCTTGGCAACAAGTTCATTAAAATTCATAATTTATATCTCCTTTTTGAAAAAATTATGGGTTGCGGCAATTATAAATCTTGTCAACCCGCCAATGTTGTGCTATATTAAATAGATTTATATAAACCTGAACCAAGGATAAAGTTATGACTACCACGGCAAAGAATCCGTCGCTGCAATATCACAGCGAACCCACCCCCGGTAAAATCACTGTAAACTCCTCCAAGCCATGCCTTACTCAGCAGGATTTGTCGATGGCGTACACGCCCGGCGTGGCTTTACCCTGCCTGGAAATTAAAGACCACCCCGAAACCGTGTGGGATTATACCGTAAAAGGTAACACCGTAGCCGTGGTTAGCGATGGTACGGCGGTGCTCGGATTAGGCAATATCGGCCCGGAGGCCGGACTCCCGGTAATGGAGGGTAAGTGCGTGCTGTTCAAACGCTTTGCCGATATTGACGCTATGCCGTTATGCTTAAATAAAGTGTTTAATGACAAAGGTCGCACCGACGCCAAAAAGCTGATCAGCGTGGTGGAGTGTCTGGAACCCACTTTCGGCGGCATAAATCTGGAAGATATCGGTTCTCCGGCCTGTTTTGAGGTGGAAACTACGCTGAAAAAGCAGATGAATATTCCCGTGTTTCATGATGACCAGCACGGTACCGCCATTATCTCGCTGGCCGCTTTACTCAATGCGGTAAAACTGGTGGGCAAAAAGATTGAAGATTGCCGCTTTGTGGTAAACGGAGCCGGAGCCGCCGGAATCTCCTGCAGTGAATTTTATGTAAAGGCCGGAGCCGACCGCAAAAAGTTCTTAATGCTGGACTCCAAAGGCGTTATCACTCCGGAGCGTACCGATTTAAATGCCGAAAAACAACGCTTCGCCAATCCGTCTAACTGCAAAACTTTGGCCGAAGCTCTGGTGGGGGCAGACGTATTTTTAGGCCTGTCCGTGGGCAACTGCGTTACTAAAGAGATGGTAAAAACCATGGCTCCGGGCGCAATCATTTTTGCCATGGCCAACCCGACTCCGGAAATTTTCCCGGCCGATGCCTGGGACGCCGGCGCCGCCGTAGTGGGTACCGGCCGTACCGACTTCCCGAACCAGATTAATAATGTATTGGGCTTTCCCGGCATCTTCCGTGGCGCGCTGGACGTACGAGCCACCGATATTACCGAAAATATGAAGCTGGCCGCCAGCCGTGCCATTGCCGAAGTCGCCACTTTGCCGGTGCCGGAAAACGTGTTGGCGGAACTCAAAATCGCCTATAAAAAAGACTATGAAGACGGTATGTTCAACGGCGAATGCCCGTTGAAGAACACTTATGTTATCCCAAAACCGTTTGATTCCCGTGTGGTGCCGAAAGTGGCTAAATATGTGGCGGAAGCCGCTATGGCCGACGGCGTTGCCCGATTGATGATTAAGGATTTGGATGCCTATGAAAAGGCCGTAACTCTACGCATTAAAAATGTAAACAATCTGTAAAAAGACGTAAAAGACGGTGAAAATTATGGAAAAAATCAGAGTATTGGTGGTCGGCTACGGCAATGTAGGCCGTGGTGTAATGATGTCTATTGCAAACAACGCCGATATGGAGTTGGCGGGCATTGCGTCCCGTTCGCCGGAGCGGGTAAAAAAGTCGGTGCCGAACGTGCCGGTGGTGGATGTAAATGACCATGCCGCAGTTTTGGCGTTAAAGGCCGATGTGGCAATTTTATGCGGCGGCTCTAAGAGCGACCTGCCCGAACAAGGTCCGGGACTGGCCGCAATTATGAATACCGTAGACAGTTTTGACCATCATGACTGCATTCCGGAATATTTTGCTAAAATGAACGCCGCCGCCACCGCCGCCAATCATGTGTCGGTAATCTCCACCGGCTGGGATCCGGGTATTTTCTCGCTGGAACGTACTCTGGCTAATGCGTTTATCCCCGGCTCTACGGCCAAGGGATTTTATGGCTTAACCGAAAAAGGCGGCTTGTCCATGGGGCATTCCGATGCCTTACGCACAATTAAAGGCGTAAAAGACGCCCGGCAATATACGCATGCGGTACACTCCGCCATTGATGAGGTCCGCAGTGGCAGTAATCGTCAGTTCTCCGCCGGCGATCTGCATACCCGTGAATGCTTTGTAGTGCTGGAAGCCGGAGCAGATGCGGCGGCGATTGAGCAGGAAATCAAGGCGATGCCCGGCTATTTTGCCCCGTATCAGACTACCGTAAATTTTATTTCGCAGGAAGAACTTGACAGCAAGTGCAAAGGTTTTCCGCATGACGGCTGCGTAATTGCCGCCGGAAAAACCGGCAACGGCAACGCCGCCGTGGTGGAATATCGCTGTCAGTGGGGCAGTAATCCGGAAGCCACCGCCAATGTATTAGTGGCTCATGCCCGTGCCGTGGCCCGCCTGTCCAAAGATGGTCGCCGGGGTGCATTTACGATTTTGGATATTCCGGCCGCCTATTTCAGTATGCACAGTCGGGAAGAGTTGTTAAAAAAATTCATGTAATTTAGCTTTAACGGCTTGACTTAAAAAGAATTTATGATATTTTATATAATCCGTTTATGCCCGGCTATCGATCATCGGCCCGTGCAAAAGGATTTTTGATGGTCGTTTTTCGTCAGATTGGTTCGGTAAAACCTGCTGAACAGAGGAACGGCAAGAGCGGCAACAGGTGCAGCTCGATTAAAAAAAGATGTAATTTTAAGAAAATATTTAGGAACAGAAGCATGAAAACTTATCTGGCGAAAACCGGTGAGATCGAACGCGAATACGTTTTGGTAGACGCTTCCGAAGCTCCGGTCGGCCGTTTGGCCGTGATGATTGCCAACGCTCTGCGTGGCAAAGATAAGCCGACTTATACTCCGCATATCGATACCGGTGCATTCGTAGTGGTAATCAATGCCGCCAAGGCCGTATTTACCGGTCGTAAAGGCACTGAAAAAGAGTATGAAAACTATAGCGGCTTCAGCAGCGGTCATAAAGTTGTTACCGCAAAAGAAATTCGCGCCAAGAACCCGGAACGCTTTATCGAAGATGCCGTTTGGGGCATGATGCCGAAAGGCCGTTTGGGTCGTGCGCAGTTCAGCAAATTGCGTGTATACGCCGGTGCGGAACATCCGCATACCGCCCAGCAACCCCGTAAACTTACTTTGGAGTAATGAATCATGGCTAAAACTACTGATTTGATTTGGGCCACTGGCCGTCGTAAATGCGCTGTTGCCCGTGTACGTATTGCTCCGGGTACCGGCAAAGTTGTTGTAAACAGCAAAGACTGGAACGAATATTTTACCACCGAAGCCTTGCGCGGCTACATCATGCAGCCGCTCCAGACCGTAAATGGTATGGATAAGTTTGACATTATCGCCACCTTAGACGGCGGCGGTATTGCAGGTCAGGCCGGTGCTTTGCGTCACGGTATCTCCCGTGCGCTGGTTATTTATAATGAAGATTTGCGCGGTGCGTTAAAGGCCGCCGGTATGCTTACTCGCGATTCCCGTGTTAAGGAACGTAAGAAGCCCGGTCAGCCCGGAGCCCGTAAGCACTTCCAGTTCAGCAAACGCTAATTGGAGATTTGAGCAGCATCATGAAAAAGATTCGGGTGGCGGTGGTTGGTGCGGCAGGTTATGCCGGCGAAGAACTGTTGCGGGTGCTCTTGCGGCATAACGCAGTGGAAATTACGGCAATAACCTCTCGTAAAAGTGCGGGTCAGACGGTGGACACTGTTTTCCCCCGTTTTACCGGCAGCGGGTTGACGTTTTGTGAACCGGACGCCGCGGCGCTGGCTAAAGTGTGTGACGTAGCTTTTTTGGCTCTGCCCCACGGTTTAGCCACCGAATATGCCATGCCGCTGCTCAATTACGGCGTAAAAGTAATTGACATCAGTGCGGATTTCCGTCTGCGCAGTATCGCTAAATATAAAGAGTATTACGGTGCCGAACATCCGGCGCCGGAACTCCTTAAAGAAGCAGTTTACGGCCAGCCGGAAAATTATCGCGAACAGTTAAAATCCGCACGGCTCGTGGCTTGTGCCGGTTGCTATGTTACCAGTGTTATTCTGGCAAGTTGTCCGTTGCTGGCGGCGAAAGTCGTTAAGCCAACGAACATTATAGCATCATGCATGAGCGGCGTTACCGGTGCGGGGCGCAAGGTTGATTTACCGTATATTTTCCCGGAATGTAACGAAAGCATGAAGGCATATAAAGTATACGGTCATCGCCACTTGCCGGAGATGGAACAGGAGCTGGCGGTAGCCGCCGGTGTCGATGAAATTAAAATGAATTTTATTCCCCATTTAGTTCCCGTAAACCGTGGTATCAACTCTACCATCATCTTTGATGCGATGCCCGGCGTTACCGTGGAAAAAATTGCGGAAGTGTTTAATCAACGCTACGCTAATGAACGCTTTGTCCGGGTATTGCCCCCAAACCGTTGCAGCGACACTAAATACGTTACCATGAGCAATTTCTGCGAAATCGGTTTTGCTTACGACGCTCATACAAACAAAGTTATCGTTACCTCGGTAATAGACAATCTTACCAAAGGTGCCTCCGGTCAAGCGGTTCAGTGCATGAACATCATGTTCAACCTCCCCGAAACCGAAGGTCTTCTGTAAGCAATATCTCGTTGGTTGAACTCGTTGGTTGCTATGTTTCTTTTAGCGTGTTAAGCCATTCTTGGGGGAGATTTCTCACCTCCCCCAACCCCCCTCCCGCCGCCAAACGTGGCGGTTCGCTCGTTGTCGGGCGTTTTGCTTTGCAAATCGCCCTCCGAAAGTTT
The DNA here is from genome assembly GCA_964512385.1 of uncultured Victivallaceae bacterium. Lineage (GTDB taxonomy): Bacteria > Verrucomicrobiota > Lentisphaeria > Victivallales > Victivallaceae > CALXXL01. The sequence continues at coordinate 12,582 of CAZEHZ010000041.1, forward strand.
TTTTATTGGGGGTTTTATCGGCTTTTGGAGTTTTTTTGCGTGGGTTACTTTTTGCCGCCGTCCCATGCTTGCAAGCCCTCATCCGGGCTCGCAAGAATCAGATGGCTCCGCCATGGATATCTCATGGAGACTTATAAGTTTATGTGACAGTAGCGGTGCGGTCGCCCTCCATCTGTTTTTTATTGTGTCCACAATAAAAAATCAGCTGAGGAACCCTCAGCTCCCTTCCTTACCGCATGCTTCGTTTCACTCCGCATGGTAGATAGCTTCGCTATGTTTAGGCAAAGCTTTGCTGTACCTCTTAGCTTCTTTATCGTTTTTTTGATGCTTCGGTTTTTTTGATGCTTCGTTTCACTCCGCATAGTTGCGGCTCCGCCGTTGGGTGGCGAATCGCTTCGCTCTCGCATAAAAAATCTTTATTGGCTATGTTTCTTTGAGTTAGACAACGCCAATCCAAATTTGCTATGTACCATTGCATTAGACACACTATTCACAATATACTATGTACCATTGCATTAGACAACGCCAATCCAAATTTGCACGACAACCACAGCGATAGACAACGCCGGCGGAGCGAAGCGGCCGAACGTCGGCCTCGGTGGTTGAACTCGTGGTGTGCTATGTTTCCTTGAGCTTGACAACGCCAATCCAAATTTGCTATATGTCTTTGCATTAGACAACGCTAATCAAAATATGCACTCTGAACATAGCGATAGACAAATCCGGCGGAGCGAAGCGATTCGCCACAATCCCCGGCGAAGCCGTCCCATGCGAGAGCGAAGCGATTCGCCACAATCCCCGGCAAAGCCGGGGCCCTCTCTCCCCACGCACAGAATGCAGGTTTTTGCGCAGGGAAAATGGATGAATTTCGAGTTTTGCCGAGGAGGGGGCGAAGGAGTGTACATACGTACACGACTGAGCAACCGACGACAGCAAGGCTCGAAAGTCGCCATTTGCCCAAGCAAAAAAAATTATTTGAGCATTTGATCGGCCGAAACTTGGGAAAGCTTCCAGTTGCCATTGATTTTAAGATAATTTAAAGTCAGGTCGGCGGAGTCCATTAAACGTTCGGAGCTTTGTTGGGCTTTGGCGTCTACGGAGGCTTCGAGGGTAACGGTGGCGGAGTCTGAACTGTTTATGCTGATTTCGATATGGCTGAAGCGGACTTTCACAAAATCGCACATTTTGCCGCAGCGCAACACGGCCGATGCAAACGACGTGGGATTATATGTGGAGTTAATCAAGGCGTGAATGTTATCTACTTTGCACTCTGGAGCGGGAACGTTGGAGAGCATTTCCATGCGTACAACCTCTTGGATATTGCCTTCAGTGCCGGTAAAATTCAACAATCCTTCCAGTGCCTGTACTTGCTTGAGAACCTGAGCTTCCGGTCTGGAGTTTTGATATAAAAACCATCCGGCCCAAACGATTACACCTAACATTAAGACAGCCAATAGCCACTTTACCATAATGGAACTCCTATAATGCGATTAATTTTTAATTGTCCATGCTTATGTTCATCACGATTCATGCCGCGATTGTCGCCAACTACATACACGTGAGCCGGTTCTACCGTTATAAGTTCGGAATTCCAGTTAGAGGAATACTTTACATACGGTTCATTCATGGGTTCGCCGTTACGGTATAAAGTGCCGTCAATCCATTGTACGGTATCGCCGGGCAGCGCCACGATTCGCTTAAGATAGGCGATTCGGGAGTTAAAGCGGGCAATAATTACGTCGCCGATTGCCGGAGGCTTAAACCAGTATGCGCCGTTCCAAGACAACATACAGCCGTGCTTCGGATAGGTTGGCATCATGCTTTCGCCGTCAATGATAAACGGATTACATAAGAACCCGAAAACAATATAAGCGATAATCGCCACAATTGCAACCCGTAAGCAATATTTTTTAGTGATTTTTGGACAAAAAAAACCTTTGCACCTCATAGTTGTTCCTGTTAATTTATGGTGTTATAATTCCCACCGCCGGGAGACCGGGGGCGTTAAGTTTATTTAACAACTCCACATTGGCCGGGGCTTCAAAATCTTCGATTTGGTATTTTACTACAATGTATTTTTGTAAATCCTTAAGCACCGCAGCATCCTTAAAGGTGGTTTCCTCCATATACAGGCAGTTTTTGCAAGTAGTTGACCAAACGTCAATAAAGACTTGCTTGTCTTGAGCTTCAGCTGTATTTAACGCTTGCTGGAGTTTGGCAACTTCTGAGGCGGTGCTGTAATTTTCCGCCGAGCCGCGAACCGGGAGCAACTGCCAGCCGGAATACGTGTAATATAACGCCATCAGCACAATGAGCGTGCCGAAAGTCCACTTTACATACTTCATCCATTCGCCGGGTTTGGGCATTACGCCGAGTCCGGCACCGGCAAGCGGCCACGGCAATGCCATGCCGAGACCTAAAACGAACGGCCATAATACGGCATAGGTATTGCCGGCGGCATAGCCCTGCGCCGCCAGTAACAGCACACTTACCACTACCGGAGCCACACATGCTCCGGCCAGCAACGCCGCCACCATGCCTAAAAACAGCACTAAAATTTTGCCGAGCCAGCTGGAGGAGTCTACTTTTCGTCGTCCGCCCCAGTTGGAAAAATCTAAATTAAACACGCCGAACATGGCCAGCGCCAGATACACAAAAATGGCGGCCACCGCAAAATTAAACCAGGCCGAGGTGTTCAACGCCCCGAATCTTGCCCCGGCCAACGCCGCCAAAAGGCCTAAAATCCCATACGTCAACGCCATACCCGCCGCATAAAACGAACCGTTAATCAGGCCGGACAGCCGGTTTTCCGCCCGTTGCCCCGCCCCGATAATCGCCAGATTGACCGGGATTAACGGCAGAACGCACGGCGTAAGATTAAGAGCCAGGCCGCCCAAAAGTGTCAGCAGTAAAATGCCCCAGAAACCCCGATTGTCAAACAGTGATTTTTCCGGATTCCGATTCAGAAATGCCGACATTTCGGTAGCGTCCATCAAGCCGGAACTGGCGGCAACCACCGTAAATTGGGGCAAAGATGCGCCGCTGGAAACCACGGGATTTTCGGCGGTTATATTAGCGGCATTTTCCGGCAGCGTTAATTTTTTGGGTGGAAAACACATGGCGGCGCCATCTTCTCCGGCGGCCCGGCACCCCTGATAACTGATATTGGCGATAACCGGAGCATTGCCGGCGGGAGTTTTAAACTCCCACCGATGCATTCCGGTCTCATATATGGGCATTTCTGTTTCAAACAACGGGTCATAGTGCATAACCGTTTCAGGTGCAGACACTTCAACGCCGCCGGAAACACTTACTGCCGTATGTTCTTGATACACATAGCATTCCGGCGCCACCTGCAATGTTACAAATGTTTTATCGCCGGAATTTTCCATGCTCCAGACAAATGGTTCGGCCGCATACACGCACACGCATAGCGCCGTCAACAGAAACGCCCATATAAGTTTTATCATTTTGCTATTTTTTCCAATTTCTGCATAAAATTATTAATCGACGGGTCATAACCCATGTTGCCTAATTTCCGACCGTTAGAGTCTGAAATAATAATGGTTGGAAACCCTTTCACCTGATATTGACTCTGTAATTTTTCATTTTGTTCCACTAATTCTTTAGGAAGTTGAAAACCGCTGGGGAAATCCACATATACTAATACCAGATTTTTCTGCGCATATTTACGGAATTCAACGGTGGAAATAATCTGCTGGTCTAACTTTATGCAGTACGGGCACCAGTCCGAGCCGGTAAAGAGGATGAACAACTTTTTATTTTCGTCGCTCGCCATTTTCACCGCCTGATTATAGTCCGTATGCCACTGCAACGGCTGAATAATCACCTGTAAATCGGCCACATAATCGGCGGGGGTGGCGGCAATTTTCATTTCGCCCAAGCCTTTACCGTCGGCGGTGGTAAGAATAATGGTGGGAATGGCTTTTACATGAAATTTTTTAATTAACTGCAAATATTCCATTCGATACGGTTTTTCCGCATTGTCAATGCCGGACAAATCCACCGAGGCCAGCACCAGATTGTTTTTGGCAAACTCTTTAAACTCCGGCGTGGTTAAAAAGTTATTGTAATAATCGGCATCCACACTTTCGGTCAAGCCCAGATTGAAGAACCATAAAATGGGGCGGTTGTGCTCCTGCGCCATTTTCATGGCCTCGGCCGGACTGGTTAAAAATCCGGGCATGTTCGCCGCTTGAGTAGACGGCATCATCTGATTTACCGCATCATCCGGCAAGGCGGCATTTTCCAGCAATTTCCCCGCCACATCGCCGGTGCGTGGAATGACCTCCTGCTGGTCCATCATCATCCCTTCGCCCATTTTTCCGGCGGAGTCCTGTGCGTACAATGCCACACTGCAAAGCACCAGACTCCCGGCCAACCAACTTTTGCTTAATAACTGCTTCATAATAACACCCTCCTCCTTAGGTTATTACTCGCCGTCCTCCTGCTCGGCATCGCCGCGATTTCGACTGACGCCGATTACGAATTCCCCTTTCCAGTTACGGTCTTTATACAACTCAAGCAGTTCGGCGGCGGTTCCATGCAGTACCTCTTCATGCACTTTAGTCGCTTCGCGAACAATCACCACTTGAGTGTCGCCGCCGCAACAATCGGCAATGTACTTCAAGGCCGAATTGATTCGATGGGGAGACTCGTAAAAAAAGACGGTTTTGTCTTCGTTATTAATAGACTCAAAAAATTTGGTTCTCCGCCCGGATTTTACCGGTGGAAAGCCAAAAAAGGCAAATTTATCCAGTTCCAGCGCACTGGCCACCGCCGCAAAGATTACCGCACAGGCGCCGGGAACCACCTCGATGGGCAATTCGGCTTTAGCGGCTTCGCGCACAATCAGGAAGCCGGGGTCGGAAACTCCGGGGGTGCCGGCGTCGGAAACGACGGCGATATTTTTCCCGTTGCGCAACATATCCAAAAGCTCGTTGCACTTGCCGTGTTCATTGTGAATATGAAAACTGGTCATGGGGGTGTGAATATCAAAATGCGTAAGCAGTCCACGGGTATGGCGAGTGTCTTCGGCCGCAATCAAATCGACCTCTTTTAAAACCCGCAACGCCCGCAGTGTTATATCCTCTAAATTGCCGATTGGCGTGCTTACCACATATAGTTTGCCGTTTTCCATGAATCCCTGCCTTGAATATTTAGATTTTGCTGTTATTATATAATAACTCTTTATTCGGATATTACCAATGACGGAAAAAATAAATTTAAGTAAATATTTAGGGCAGTCGGGGGCGTTGTCCCGCCGAGCCGCCGCAGAAGCGGTTAAAGCCGGGCGGGTCTGCGTTAATCAGCAACTGGTGCTGGAGCCGGGAACTTTAGTGGAGTTGTCGGCGCAGGTCTGTTTAGACGGGCGGCCGGTAGCAATTATTACCGAGCATACGCATTTGTTGTTAAACAAGCCGGTCGGCTGTGCCAGCACCAAAAGTGATGCGTTTGCCAAACAGACGGTGTTTGATTTTCTGCCCAAACCGCCGCCGGCCGGCTTAACCTATGCCGGGCGGCTGGATGTGGATAGCGAAGGCTTTCTGCTGTTTTCCACCAACGGCGACTTAATCAATAAAATTTCACACCCGAAATTTGAGGTGTGGAAGTGCTATTTTGTGCAAACTCTCCGCCCGATAACGGCAACTTTAGCCGCTAAAATGCAGTCCGGCGTGCAGGATGACGGCGAATTCTTACAACCCAAAGCGGTATTTTTACACGAAAACGGCGTGATTTTTATCTTAAACGAGGGTAAAAAACGTGAAATTCGGCGTTTAGTCGCCGCTGTTGCCCATACTCCAATTACGCTTTTACGGCGTTTATCCACCGGAAAACTGGCACTGGGAAATTTAAAACTTGGCAGTTGCCGTCCGCTCTCCGCCGCCGAAATGACCTTGGCCGCCACGCCCAAGGCGATTCCGGAAAGTTTAGCCCGGCAGTTCCCCGCCACTGTTATAGCCAAACTTAAAAATACATAAATGTCCGCTCGCCGGACTCTTGAGGCAATGAAAATGTCTCCGTTAAATGCCATTTGCGGCTCGGCTTAATGTTGCCCATTAACGGCAACTCCTCCAGAGCCTGATGCGGCGTTTTATACAGGATAAATTTGCCGCCCGGCGCCAATAATCTTACCGCTTCGGCATAAATTACCGCCCCGTTACCCACTGCTCTGGCAGTGATTACCTGAAATTTACTCTGCCATTCCGCCTTATAACCCATCTCCCGTGAGCGCCCCTGCACGGCGGTAAGATTGGTTAAATTCACCGCCTGTTTCACCGCCTCCACAAATCGCACCTTTTTGCCGATGGAGTCAATTGCCGTTACCCGTAAATTCGGGAACGCCATTGCCAGCACCACGGCCGGAAATCCGGCACCGCAACCCACATCCGCCAGGTTTACGCACTCCCGGCTTAAAAACGGAAAGTATTTGACGATATACAGCGAATCCAGAATATGCTTAATCATAAAGCCGTCATAAGAGTCAATACGTGTCAAGTTCACCGTTTTATTCGCCTCTTCCAGCAACGCATGATATTTTTGGCAATTTAACAAAAACGCTTCGGCGTCCGGCAACTTAAATTCGGCAATCAGTTCAGCATAATCCATCATTTTTTCACCATTTCCATAAACAGCGTTAATCCGCTTAAGCTGCCGTAAAACCATAATATTAAACTGGTAACAACTCTAACTTTACTTTGTTTGCCGCACTTCCGCAACCAGTCCCGCAAATAATACGGCCGAGCCGAAACCGCCATCCCCGCCGCTCCCATCAGCATGGCCAGCAACGTGTTCCCCGCCGCCCCCCAGCCGTGCAGGGCAAACGCAAAATTG
>CAZEHZ010000042.1:0-18179 GCA_964512385.1 uncultured Victivallaceae bacterium
GTAAAAGACGCCGCTCACAACTGAAAAGTATTGACGAAATCAACATGACGCCGTTGATTGACCTTACCTTCCTGTTGCTGATTGTGTTTATGATTACCATGCCGGTTATGGAATACAGTTCCGATGTCAATCCCCCGGCGTTAAACTCCACACCGCTGCCGGACGAAAACGCCCGTTATGTGTCCGTAAAGCCCGGCGGCATCTATGTGCTGGATAAAATGGAGTATAATGAAGACCAGTACCGTACTTTAATGCAACAGATGTTTGCCAGTACGCCGAACGCAAAAATTTTAGTCCGGGCAGACGCCACCTGCACGGTGGAGGAGTTTATCTCCGCCGTCCGTGCCGCCCGTCATGCCGGTTTTGAACAGGTTCAAATGGTTCATAAGGCCGAGCAGTAGCTCAAGTTGAGGTAACACATGAGCAGTTCAATAATATCACATTATGACAAACAAGACCTGCCGCCGTTGGTGTCTAAACGCACCAAAAAGCGGATCAGGATTGGTGTAACCACGTTTTATTTATTGCTTTTCGGCATACCGCTGGCATGGCAGGCGGTTTCGTCGTGGTTTGATGCCAAAGAGCCGGAACAGTTGATTATTATTGACATTGATTCCAATGTTTTGGAACCGAATGAACTGCCGTATGACCCCGAACCGCCCGTCGAACTGCCGGATATGCCGAACGTGCCGACGCCGCCGGAGATAACTCCCCCCGCACCAACCCCGCCGGAACCGGTGCCGACACCGCCCAGCCGGGATATGTCTCAACTGCCACTTCAGCCGTCGGTGGTGGACAACAGCTGGCAGGAGCCGACGCCGGATAAGGTTGAACCGCCCAAGCCGCCCGCTCCGGACAAGCCCAAACCCGATAAGCCCAAACCGGACAAGCCCAAACCCGATAAGCCCAAACCCGCCACCCCGCCCCGGACGGACAATCCGAATCTGAGGCCGATAACCGGTGCGGAGGCATCCAATATAACTAATCGCGGACGTACGCAGAATACGAATCCGGACGCCAGACACGACCCGAATAAACCGATCGGCGGCAGATCCACGCCGGACGCCAAGTTTTACCGGGCATTAAAGGATTACGTGGAAATAAAGTGGAAAAACGGTCATTGCCCATCGCAAAATCAGTTAGCCGGGCGTACCGGAGCGGTGATTCTGGAGTTGGATATTGCCCAAAACGGTAAACTGCGTTCGGCGGTAATCAAAACGCCGTCCCGCATTGCCGCCATAGATAATGCGGCCAAGGCGTTGTGTGCGGAACTTCTGCGCAACACCATGCCCAAACCGCAACAGGATGTGCTGGTTACAATTCAGTTGGAAGTAGAATAAAATAATTTAAGGATAAGCAAAATGTTGAACTCACCGTATCGCAAACCGTATGAAAAGGAGTTGAACAATAACGACTCCGGCCGCCGCAAGGTTGTTTATATCATAATCGCCGTGGCGGTAATTGCCGCCACAATTCCGCTGGTTATGCTGTTGCTGAAAGGTTGGCTCAGCCCGGCGAATGAAGACGACGGCGAAGTGCTGGTGGTCAGTAATGAAACCGTGGAGTCCAGCCCGGCCGACCCGGTGATAACTCCGGCCGAACTGCCCGTTACAGCTCAAGTTTCCGCCACAGACGGCTTTGCGCCGGGGGCATCAATAAATCCGCCGGACAACGCCGTGCCAGCCATTGAAGTGCCAAATACAACGGCGGCAGTCCCGGCCGTTGCAGTCCCAACCGTTACTGCGGTGCCGACCGTTGAAACGCCGACTCCGGCGGTAAATACTCCGCCCGAAATCACGGCAGTGCCGACTAACAATGCCCCGGTAACGGCGGCAGTTACAGCGGTTGCTCCGCCGCCACCCGGCGTAAGTGTGACCAAGGTTATCGATGCACCGCCGGAAACGCCAAGCGTAACCGTAACTAAACCGGTGGCGGATAAAGCAGTTACCGCTAAACCGGCGGAAAAGAAAGCTCGTACCTTCCGGCCGTTGACGGCGGCGGAACTGGCGGCGTTGAAAAAAGCCAACAGCTCTGGAAAAACCAATGTTTCGGCGGCGGATAAACGCAAATACAATGAAAAATTGTTTACCTTTGTCCGCAGTAACTGGTCGGCGCCGTCGGCCGCCAGCGTCAATAACCGCAAGTTAAAGGCGGCCATCACCTTAACGGTAGCCCCGGACGGCACGATTTCCAATGTAAAATTTGTTACGCCAAGCTATGTTAACGCCATGGACGATTCGGTGCGTACCTTAATCCGTAATATCCAAAAACATAAAGCTCCGGCTCCGGGTTTTAATACCGGAGCAATTAAAATAGAACTGCGGAACTAATCATTATGAATAACCTGAAAAAACTTTGCCTGCTCCCGGTCTGGTTGCTGGTGGGGGCGTTAAGCCTTACGGCGGCCACGCTGAAACATGCTCCGGCGGAAAACGACCCGTTTAAGGTGGCGGTGTGGGAACTGGATAACGGTATGGAGGTTATGCTTAGTCATAATCCCAATTCCAGTGAAGTTTTTTTAATTACGGCGGTCAAGTCCGGCGCGATTGATGACCCGGCGGACAAGTCCGGGTTGGCGCATTATCTGGAGCATTTGCTGTTTAAAGGCTCCACAGAGCTGGGCACGGTGGATTATCCGGCGGAACAGCCGCTTTTACAGCAGATAGAGGAGCTTTACGCTAAGCACAGTCAAACCACCGATCCGGCGGAGCGGAATAAACTGTATCAGCAGATCGACCAGCTTTCCGGGCAGGCCGCTCAATATATTATACCTAACGAATACATGCAGGTGATGACCATGCTGGGCGGCAGTTATACCAACGCCTATACCTCGCAGTTTTCCACCTGTTTTCTGAACAGCGTTCCGGCCAACGAACTGGAACGGTTGCTGAAGCTGGAATATAACCGCTTTGCCAAGCCGGTGTTCCGGGCGTTTCATACCGAACTGGAAACCGTGTATGAGGAATATAATATGTATTCAGACCGGCCGGAGCGGGTTTTTCAGCAAAACATTATGCAGAAAGTCTTCGGCAGTTACGCTATGGGGCGGCCGATCGCCGGTACCCGTACCGACCTGCTGAATCCGGAACCGGCAAAAGTAATGGCGTTTTACCGCCAAAATTATGTGCCGGAAAATATGCAGATTATTGCGGTTGGCGGCTTTGACAACGCCAAAATCATTGACCAGCTGGAACAAACGCTGGGGCAGTTGCCCCCGGCCGGAAAACTGCCGGAACGCCACTACCGCACGTTGCCCGCCTATTCCAGTGCGGAAACGCTGGAACTATTCATGCCGTTGCCCCCGGCCGTAACCCTGATTTGGCGGTTGCCGGATTTAAGCATGGCGGAATGCGATATTGCCGACCTGAGCGCCTTGGCTCTGGCGCACGAACAGGCCGGAATTCTTACGCAAAAATACCTGTTCAGCGGCAAAGCGGTAAGTGTAAACGCCAGTTTTTCCGAATCGCCGGACGGCAATAATTTGTTCACCATCGCCATAATTCCGGCCGACAACGTCAGTTTGGCCGAGGCGGAAGTTTGGGCAAATGAGGCGTTGACCGCCTTAAAACAGGCCGAACTGCCCGATTGGTTTGCCGAGGCCGCCGCCACGCAGTTGGCCATGGAATTAGCCAAAATGAGCGACTCTAACGAATCCACGGCGCAACTGCTGGCCATGTTGCCGTATTATCGGCAGAGCTGGGGTACGCAGTTGACCCGCATGGATTTCTCCCGCCATATCACCACTAAGGAGATTGCGGATTTTGCCCAAAGGTATCTAACCGAAAATCACTTGACGGTAAAGCGCAGCTGGGGGGAATTTACCGCCGATGAAAAACTGCCCAAACCGCAGCTTACCCCGTTGAATTATCCCAACGCCAATCAGCACTCTAAATTTTTTGCCGAACTCGCCGCCGGGCAAGTCCGTGAACTGGAGCCGTTTTTGCTGAATGTGGATCGGGATGTGGAAAAAATTACCGTGCCGGAAATTGATTTAAACGGTTATGCGGTGCGTAACCGCCGGAATAACATGTTTGAACTCACCTTAATCTATAATGCGGGCAGTGATGTTTGGCCGGAACTGCCGTATATGGCGGCCTATTTTAACGCGGTCGGCACGGCGGAGTTACCGGCGGCGGAGTATAATTTAGAGCTGTTCCGGCTGGGCGGCAGTATAAGTTTAAATGCGCAGAGTGAACGCACCAGTTTAACCATCTCCGGCCCGCAGGAGCGACTGCCCGAAATTCTCCAGCTGGCCAAGGCCAAAATGACCGCGCCGGAACTGAACGCCGGAGTGTGGGCGGGAGTGGCGGACGCCGCAAAACTGGCTCGGCAAACCGCCCGGCAAAAACCGGCGGCAATTCTCAATGCGTTGGCCGATTACGCCAAGCTGGGTGAAAATTCTGCCGTATTGCGGCAGTTAAAAACGGCGGACTTAGCCAAAATCACGCCGGAAGCCATCGCCGCACTGCCGCAAAAACTGATGCAGACCGATGCGTTTCTGTTAGCCTGTCTGCCGGAAAGTATCACCTTAACGCAGCTTGCCGGCCTGCCGTTGAATATCGGCCGAACCAAAGTCGAAACGCCGTATTTTCCGCATCAGGATTTCAGCAAACCACGAGTTTTGGCGGTGGATTTTCCCAGCACTCAAACGCACATTTTATTTTTAAACTCCGGTGCGGTGTATACGCCGGACAATTATGCTTACCGCTTATGGTTTAATCAGTATTTTGGCTTGGGCATGGGTTCCACGGTATTCGCCACCTTGCGGGAGAGTCAGGCGTTATGCTACACGGCCTACGCGGTTTATGACACGCCAAGCCGCCCGGAAGACCCGCACTATTACCGGTTTTATATTGGTACCGACGCCGCTAAAACCACAGCGGCGCTGGCGGCGGCGAAAAGTTTAACCATGCCGGTGAACGTAGAAAAGATGAATGCCGTAAAAGCGTTGCTGTTAAAGAACTTCCGAGCCGAGCGCATGACTCCGGTGGAGTGTTTAAACACGGCATTTACCTATAAAATCATGAATCTGCCGCCGGATTACCGTGAACAAAATTTTGCGGCACTGCAAAACATGGGAGCTACCGGACTGGTAAAATTCTATGCCGAAAACATTCACCGTAAAACGCCGTCGCTGTTGTTGGTCGGCCCGTTGCCGCCGCCGGAAGCGCTGGCCAAGTACGGCGAAGTGGAGTATTTAACCGTAGACGATATTATGCCGACCGAATAGCAATAGCCGACAATGCAAAAACCGCTTGAAATTTTATTTTCAAGCGGTTTTTTTATTAAATTTTGCGTTGAATTATTGCAACTGGGCGAGTATTTTGGTTTTGCTTTGGGGGCCGGTTAAAGTTTTAACAATTTTACCGTCTTTAAAGAACAGGAAAGTCGGCACCATACCCACGCCCTGGTCGGCGGCTAAATCGGCGGCTTCGTCAATATTGCACTTATACACCTTTACCGAGGCCGCCATCTCATCGGCCACCTGTTCTAAAACCGGCGCCATCATTTTGCATGGTCCGCACCATGTTGCCCAAAACTCCACCAGCACATTACCGGCGGCGGTAACTGCGGCAAACTCATCAGCTTTAATCTCTATAACATTACTCATAATCACCTCCATAAAATATCTGGTTTTTGATAATAAATCACATATTTAGACATTTACAAGGGTAGTTTGGATAAAAATTCACCAATTTGCCGCCGATAATTTTGCAACTCATTTTCATAGCGGTTGTATTCCGTCAAATTGCCGGGTACAAAGGCCTGAATATCCAATAACTTCTGCGCCTGTTCACGCCAAACGGACGGCAGAGCGTCGGATGCGGCGGCTTTTTTCAGCAGTTTTAAATATTCGTAATCCTCAAAACCGTCTCGAACGGCAGCCAGACGCATGGAACTTAACGGGCCGTTCGGCCCCGGATACAGCAACATGCCGTCGCCATGAAAATCAAAATATGCCGACTTGCCGTTATGTTCCGTTACCGGGCCTTGAGTAATTCGGGTATTGGGTTCCCACAAGGTGGTTTGATAGTATAGAAAACCTTGCGTGCCGTATTCATAGGCCCGGACACCGGTCAATAATCGGGCGGCGGCGGCGGGTTGTTCCAGCAACAAATTCAGCGACGGCGGGGCGGGATCGCAACAGGTATAGTACCAAAAATTCCGTCCTCGCTTACGTCCGGCGGCCACGGCGGCGGCTTGTTCCAAATAGCGTTTAGTGGTGGGGCACCACCAGTCGATAACGCCGTCCAGTTGCGAATCCATACCGAACGACACATCAAACGCCGTGGTCAAAACAGGTATCTGCGGATATTTCTGTTTAATTTTACTCAGCACCTCCTGCGCCGCAAAAAACTGATTTTCGCCAATTTCATCAAACGCATATATACAGGCGTATTCCAACACGCCGGCGGCCTGATATTCGGGAATAATCCGCTCCAACGCCTGCATAATCTGGTTGGTACGCCACTCCGGGTACGCTTCGCCGTTTTGCAAATGCGGCTGAGAAGCCACATAGAAAATGTTAAAGCACGCCGCTCCCTGGTCAATCCAGCGTTTTACATCACCGGCGGCGGCCGGACGCTCCACCAAATATAAACTGCTGGGCGAGCAACGGTTTTTCAACAGTAGATTCTCCGTTGCCAATTCAATTTCCCGCAAACGGCGAGCCTCGGCCGACAACTTTGGCCATGAAATTTCGCCACGCTGAAACTGCTGAAATTCAATAAATCCGGCCTCGGATTCGGCATAAATTTTGTGGGCGTCATTGGCCTCATAAGTAAACAGATTCTTCAGCGACTGGCGTTGTGGCAAATTAAAATTCCACACCTCCACCGTAATCGGCACGGTCAAGTCGGCCGCCCCCGCCGCGCTGATGGTGATATTTCCGGCATATTTTCCCGGCGGCGTATCGGGCGGCACGGCCGCCTCCACCCACACGGGTTGCCACACCTCGGCATCCAGCGTAAACTCCGGCAAAAAGTCCAACAGCGGGTCCGGCCAGTATTCGGCAGTCTGCTCCACCGGGTAGTCGGCGGGCGGCGGCTTCACATAGCCCACCACCATAAAGTCCAGCCATGCCTCCGGCAAAGGACGCATTCCGGGGGTGATGGCGGCGGTATATTTCAGCTGAACATTGGCCAATTTTTGTTTACTGTAAAGGACAATCTGAGCATTCTCCAGCTCCCGCCCGGCGGCGTATAAATCAACCCTGCCCAGCGGCTTGGCCGGCACCAGCTGTGCGGAGCGGAAAATCTTATCCGTTCCGGCCACGGCGTAATTCCATACGTTGCCGTCGCCGACTGGAAACATCTCCGCCAGCAACGCCTGATTATAGCTGGCGGCGTTTCCGGCGCAAAAATCCTGTACATTCACCGTCAGCTTCTGCAGTTCGGCCATCGCATTTTCCGGCGACAACTTGACAGCTTGAACTATCTGTTGTTTAAGCAGTTCCAGTTCACTGCCATCTGCCGCCGAACCAATGATAACGTATTTCAGTTTATTTTCCAGAGCTTGCGCTAATTTTTCCACGCCGCCACCTAAGGTGGTTAATTTAATGTCATAAATAAAAAACGTGGCGTCTTCGGCCGGGTCGTTCCGAAAAATCCGCAACTCCGCAACCGTGGCCGACTGGATCACCTCCGGCAAAGCCCAACTTTGGCAACTGACGCCGGGCGGAACCTCAAAATATCCAGTGCCGCTACCGCCGCCGGCCAAACGAAACTGCATACAGAGTTTTAACTCCACGGCCGCCGGATTTTCCACGGTAAACGTTAAGGTGTCGTAACTGCGCCAGTCGCAAAACGGCATATCGGCACTGCGCAGTTGAATTGACGGCCAGCGAACGCCGGTTTTAGCGGCGCTGAATGTCGTAAACTCCAGTTTATTTTCCATTATATGCAATGTTACCGCATCCCCGCCCTCCAGCACCTGCCACCCGGTTACCGGAGCAGTACCCGAATAATCGCACAACACGGCCCCGAAAAGCCGGGGAGTCGAACCCGTGCCGCACCAGACGGCCAGCACCAGCAACCATATTCTAATCATCTGCCTAACTCTCCTTGGGTAATTTTTGTTCAATATAACACCGTCAACAGCGTAACGCAATCGAAAAAATGAAATAATAGTTGAAAAAAATGAAAAGCAATTTGCATATATTTATTGCTCATGTACATTATTATTTAAATGAGGCTTTTTATACAACCAAGCTACAAGGGAGATAAACGATGAAAAAAATTCTGCTGTTTCTATCAATTTTACTGGCCGGCGCGGTAATGGTATCGGCCGAAGAAATCGCACCGGGGGAATACGATGTGATGGTGGTGAACCGTAAACAATCCGGCACGCCGTATCAGTCTATCGCATTAACGTTCTGGTACGACACGCCGAGTGCCGCCAGTTATACGGAAATTTACGGCATTAAAGCCGGTGCGCCGTTTGGCGTGGGAGCTCCGGTTTACGGGCTGGAAGCGTCGGTACTGGGGTCGTTGACCGACACCGTGTACGGCGTACAGACCAGTTTAATTATGTGTAAGGCTAAAGAAGTTACCGGGTTGCAGTTCTCAATCGTAAACATGGTGGATTCGATGACCGGTTTGCAGTTGGGCGTGGTAAACTGTGCCAAAGACAAATCATTCCAGATCGGGATTTTCAACTATTTGGAAAATTCCAGCTTGTTCCCGTTCCTGCCGATATTCAACTTTAAGTTTTAATTGCTTAGGAGATAATTTATTATGAAGAAATTTCTTGGTTTGATTTTGTCTGCGTTGGCTGTAACCATTTATGCCGGCGAAGAAGCCGCGCCGCTTCCGGCCGACAACTATCAGGTGTTTGACCTTGGTTTTGTGCTGAATCAGCCCAGCAGTATTGTAACCAGTAACGTATACGGCATTAAAGCCGGGTTCCCGATTGTAAACGGTTTAGGCCGGGTATACGGGGTGGAAGCCAGCTGGTTTTATTCCGGCACCGCCTATATCCGCGGCTTGCAGGCCAGTTGGATTATGAACCAGAATAAGACGTTGCAGGGTATTCAAGGCGCCTTTGTCGGCAATATTAACGATGAAAAACTGCAGGGTTTGCAGGCCGCTTTTGCCTTTAACGTAGCCGGAGACATGCAGGGTATTCAGGCCGGTGCGGTCGGTGTGGCGAAAAATTTTGAAGGTTTACAGGCCAGTGCAGTGGCGTCGGTAGCCGAAGACTACTCCGGCTTCCAAACGTCAGTAATCGTCAGCTATGCCCGTGATTTTGACGGTATCCAGTTTACCGGGATTTATAATGAATCGTGGAATATGACCGGTATTCAGGTGGCGATTATCAACGTGGCGAACAATATTGAAGGTTTACAGTTCGGGGTATTAAACGTGGCCAGAGACAATCAGGCGTTTCAGGTCGGCTTGATTAATATAATCAGCAATGGCTGTATTCCGTTCATGCCGTTTGTAAACTTCAGCTTTGATAACGCTGAATAGTAATTTTTAATTGTTTTTAACTTGAACCCGAAGGTTCGTACTTACAGAACTTTCGGGTGTTTTTTATATGAATTTACAGAAATACAACATTTTAAGTAAGCGGAATTTCATCGGGCACGGCGGCTATATCGAGGTGTTCAGAATCGCCTATCCACTGATTTTCATGAATGCCAGTCATACGGTAATGATGTTTGTGGACCGGTTGTTTTTGGCTAAAGCCAGTACCAACTATGTTGCCGCCGCACTGCCGGCAGGCACTATGTATTTTACCTTGGTGTGCATATTTTCCGTAACGGCCAACTTCACCTCTACGCTGGTTGCCCAGTTTTTCGGGGCAAATGACCGTACCGGCTGTGTAAAAGCCGTCTGGAGCGGATTGTATTTTTCCGCCGCCGCCTCGTTATATGTTGTATTTATTGTACCGGTCGTGGGTAAGTATATCATAACGCACACCGGAATGCAGCCGGACTTGATTCCACCGGCACTGGAGTATCTGGACGGTTTGTGGTTAAGTGGTATTTTTGCCTGTTTAGGGGCGCCGCTATTCAGTTTTTTCACCGGTCGGGGCGTAACCTGGCTGGTGGCCTTGATCATCACCATTGGCTGTATGTTGAATATTTTTCTGGACTATACGCTGATTTTCGGCAAATGGGGCTTTCCGGAATGGGGAATGTACGGTGGCGCCATGGCCACCACCATCTGCGGCGGCGTGTCGGTATTCCTCATTGCCATCTGTTTTTTATGTTACGATCAGAGTAAATTCCCCACTCGCAAATATTTTCAATTTGACTGGCGGAATGTTTGGAAAATCATTAAATACGGTACTCCGGCCGGCGCACAGGTAGCCTGCGATGTGGGGGCGTTCTCGTTTATGACGTTTCTGGTTAGTAAAATGGATGTCGATGCGGCGGCGGCCACGGCGATTGCCTTGTCCATAAACAACTTATCCTTTATGCCGTTAATCGGGTTAGCCGATGCCACCGCCATTGTATCCGGGCAGTATATTGGCCGAATCCGCACTAAACTGGCGGAACGTGCCACTTGGCGGGCGTGGCGGATGAGCTGGTTTTACATGGGTTTCTGCTCCATAATCTACCTGACCTGCCCGCGTTTTCTGGCGCAGTTATTCTCTAATCCGAATTCGGCGGCCAACTTCTCTAATGTGGTGGAAATCACCACCGCAATTCTGGCCTGTGCCGCCTTATTTAATATGTTTGACGCCGTAAAATTCATCTTTATGGGCGGCTTACGCGGGGCGGGAGACACCCGTATGGTATTCCTGCTCACCAGCGGGTCGCAATGGCTGATTATGGTGCCGGGGCTATTATTGCTGGTCTACTATTTTCATTCATCGATTTTGGCGTTATGGATATTTCAGACCGCCTACTTCGGCTTTGAAGGTGCAGTTATTCTGGGCCGCTTTTTAAGCGGCAAGTGGAAGAACATCAAACTAATCAGTCGATAATGCAAATCCGGCTATATTGTTGACAATCAAAAAACTAAATTCTCAAAAACACATCAATAAACGCAATGTTTTCAGCGTAGAACCATGTTTTATGCCTGGGGAGCTACTGCATTATCGACTGTCAGTCCGGCGTAAAATCCGATATTTGATAAAATACATTAACAGGAACATCCCTGTTAAGCTGGTGCATTTTAAATTACGCTTAAAGGTGCTCCACCCGCCGCTCAGCATACGGTAAAGCCACTCCATGCCGATTTTACGAATCCAGACTGGCGCCCAAGGCCGGTTGCCGGAGTGAAAATCAAACGCCGCCCCCACTCCTAACAGCAACGGAGCGTTTATCTTATGTAAAAATGTGTTAATCCAATACTCCTGTTTGGGGCCCCCCAGTCCCACCCAGACTAAGTCGGCTTGAGCGGCATTAATCATCTCCGCTTCGGCGGTAATTTCCTCGGCCGTCATCGCCATAAACGGTTCGCCGGCCTTGCACTTGCGGAACGGCGGGGAGTAGATTCCAGCCACCTGCATTTGGGGATAAGCGGCTTTCAACCGTTCAACCAATTTTTCGGCCACGCCGGGTTGACCACCGTAAAAATAGTGTTTCCAGTTTAATTTCTGGCCATATTCACAAGCCTTCAGCATAAAAGCGGGCCCGGTGATGCGTTGAACACTCTTTCCACTGCGGAAACTGGCGGCCAATGCCGTAACCGTACCATCCGGGCAAGCCATGTCCGAACGGTCAATCAACTGCTGTAACATGGGATTATTTAACGAGTTGCCAAGTAAATTTGCCTCTACAAACACCGCAAAAGTCTGCTGTTTTTGGGCGATAACCGTTTCGGCATACTGTAACATTTCGTTCATTGTCGAGTTACAAATATGCATATGATTTACTTCAACTCTGTCCATATATCCTCTATTTTTCCATCAGCTTAACGTGTTGCGCCGCCTCTTCCGGTGTAAAGCGCATTTTTATGACTTTGGCGGGATTGCCGCCCACAACGGCATAAGGCGGAACCTCTTTGGTTACCACGGCTCCGGCGGCCACCACTGCGCCGTCGCCGATTTTCACGCCGGACAAAATTATTGCCCCATGCCCCAGCCAAACATCATTACCAATCGTCACCAAGCCGGAGTCGCCCCGGCCGGAGTTCCAAATTTCCTTACCGATTACATCAATATTATGGTCATTACGCCCCACAATCGCCACATTGCGGGCAAACAGCACATAATTGCCCACGGTAACGCCGCACTCAATCACGCATCCCGGCCCGAACTGCACATGATGCCCCAGCGTTATACTTTTATCCGGCGGGCACCACAGCACCGTCCGCCACGGTATTCGAATCATGTTGCCATGCTTAACCTGCCGTCCTTTAATGGTAAAGTAGATAAAACTGCGTAATCCATTGGCCATACTTCGCAACCACAGCATAACACCGCTGCGTCCCGGCCGCTGATTTTCCATCTCTATTTTCGGCATTTTTCCTCCGCAAAATTTAAAAATCCGTTGACGAACTGCGGCAAATCCCACGGCATTAAATCCGGCCGCAACGCATTGCCGTGCGGCTTAATTTGAGCATATTGCCGACGAATTGCCGCCGTGATTTGCGCTTCATCCGCCGGATTTACCAACTCGCCCTGCGTGGCCTCGTTAAGCAACACTTTTGCGCCGGCCCGTTCGGTTAAAATCACCGGCAACCCGACGGCTAAAGCCTCATTCACCACCGCCCCGAACGTCTCGCTGAAACTCACCAGCGTCAGCACGTCCGCCGCCTGATACCAAGCCGATAACGCCAAATTCTCGGCTCGACCCGGCAAAATAATGCGTTCCGCCATCCCTAAATCGTTAATCAACGTCTTCAACTCTTCTTCCAGTTCGCCCGACCCTACCGCCGCCAGCACCGCATCCGGCAAATCCGCCATTTTAAACGCCCGGAACAAGCACGGCAAATTCTTAACGGCGGACAATCGCCCGACAAACAGAAAAACTTTTTTCCCCTGCAACTGATATTTCCGCCGATATTGTTCACTTAACTCCATTGCCGCCGCCGCCTCACGCCGCAATCTGGCGGACGACTGCACATTGGTGCAAACCACTAATTTATCGGCGGGAATCTTCACTTTTTCGGCATACAGCCCGGCAACATCGGCGGAGTAAACCATCACGCCATCGGCCATTCTGCATAAAAAATCTCTGGCAATCCGCCGTAACGGACGGCAATTTATAACCATTTCCGCCGAGTCGCTACTCCAAATAAACAGCTTCCAGCGGGGATGGAGCAACCGGCGATACCACGCCAACAGCAACGTCATCGGCCGATATTCATGACTGACCACCACATCGGGTTGCCACTGCCGGATAATCTGGAATAATTGGAAATTGATTGGCGACTCGCCCAACATCAGCCCGCCGGACATTTTTTCCAAATGGCAATTCTGCAGTCGGTCCGTTACTGAATCCAGAAACACCTGCCCGCTGGAGTCCTCCAGATAATACACCACTTTCAGCTCGGCTTGGGCGGCCAGTTGATTAAAAAAATCCACTCGATAACTGCCGATTCCCGGTTGTAAAATCAATATGCGCATAGTTTGCCTAAGCCTTATTTGAGCGGCGACTCTTTAATTTGCCGTACCATACCGGCGCCAACGCCTGTAAATTTGCTTTTATCGCCGCCATTATCCAGCTCTGTTTTTTATACATGCGTAAAAACGTTAAATATTCCGGCAGATTCAAGCCCCGCACATTGTAAAGCATCCGGAAACGCATCAGCAGCGGAGTGGCCGGACTGCTCCATTTTGCCGGTGGATTTCTACTGCACCACGCCAGATACTCACTCGTTGTCCAGCATCCGAACCCGAATTTTAACGCCCGCATACCGTACTCATTGTCGCCGATGCCGTGGGTAAATTTTTCTGATAATCCGCCAATCGCCCGATATACCGCCTGCGGCACCAGCACCAGATTGCCGTTAATACTTTCGCTCTTCTGCACGGAGCCGTCCGGTTCAATCGCCAACTCGCCGATTTTCCCGCCATAGGTAAAAACTCCGGTTTCAGCATGACAGCAAGCCGCGGTCAACACGCCGGCGCACCCAAACGTCTGCTTTCCGGTGCGATAATCGGCCAGCAGTTTCAGCAGGGCGCCGGGCATCAGCACGGTATCGTCATTCAACCATAAATAGTAGTCAAAATCGCCGTGTTCCGCCGCCGTTTTCCAAGCTAAACGCATCCCGCCGCACCAGAATAAACTGCCGGTGCCATAAATCACCGTAACTTGCGGCAACGCCTGTTTCACCCGTTCGCCGGTCTTATCGGGCGACGCATCGTCCACCAGAAACACCTGCAACTTCACGCCGTTCGGCAACACCTGTTTAAACAGATTATGCAAACATTCCAGCGTTTTTTCCGCCCGGTTAAAGCAGGTCAGCAACACTGCAATCCGGCAATTCTCAGTCCTCATTTTCCGGTTGCTCCTCACCAGTTACCTGACTGTACCCTAAAAACATAATTGCCATAAAAATCGGGTAGTTTAAGAACATTTCGCCTTGTAGCAACACCAGCACCGTCAGCACAAACAATGCGCTGAAGAGCTTGTTCCGATTACACATCGGCATGGCATACAACCAGAGTCCGTACATATAGATAAACAAACCGATTGTACCGTTTTTCACCCAAAAGTCCGAAAATCCGTTCCCTTTACGCAAATAAATTTCTTCCTGATATGCGCCGTACCGGAACTCCAGATTGCTCCCCCAGCCCAACAGCCACCGGCGTTTGATATCACTATAGTCGTGAACCAGAGTACCCAGCCGGGTCATTTCCCAGCCGTACGCCTCATTATCCACCATCTCAATTTGTGTAACGAGTTTTTCGCTCATAAACGTAACGTTCTGGAACACGTAAAACATAATCACAATGCCCAAAATCCCGGCACAAACCATTAAAAACATGTTTTTGATGTTGGTTTTAGAGATAAACAACGCAAAACATACGATATATAACGCAAAATATCCGGTGGTGGACAGCGTGGTCAATAACGTTATACCAATCACAATGAACGGATAAGCAAACTCCTTAAACGGCCGTTTATGATACTTAAACACCATTAACAGCAACGCCAATGACAAGTACCCGGCAAACGCCCCCGGTTCCCAAAAGCACCCCGAATTACGCAGTGTCATATCATACGGATAAGAGTGAATCCCTAAAACCAGCATATACTCATTACCGCCGAACATACTGCTCAAATGCTGCAGGTCGGCATAAAAATATTGCGGCACCCCCAGCAGCAGCAGTCCAAAAAAGAATATACTGATATACGACAAATATAACATTAGCCGTACAAACACCATAATAAAGCGTTCATTCAACAGCATCACCAGAAACATCGCCGCCAATAACCGGGTAATTACCCCTAAACAGGTAACTTCCGGATTACCAATCAGCCAATGCCAGACCTCCAGCCCCAAAAAAGCGCCGAACACAATGACACCACGCTGAGAAACCGCTCCGCAACGCCGGAACAGCAACACCGCCGCCAATAACAGCATTAACAGCGTCAAGGCAATTTTAGTCCCCCCGAACAGTTCCGTAGCCGCCGGATTCCCGGATAACATCAATGCGATAAACAACATTAAATAATCCGAAAAACCCGCATGTTGACTGGAATAAAACCCCTTCAGCACCTTATCCCAAAAACTCAACCCTTTTTTATGCACCGGCGGCGGTAACATCTCCGCATCGTCCGGCATCCAATTTACCCTATCCAATCATTCACCTGCCTCCCGTTTTGTTCCGGCCCCCAACCACGCCAAAACCCGTGCCGGCAATAATGCCCGCCCATAAATATTAATCAGCTCCTTTTGAGCTGTTGATTTACTCAGCACTCCCATTCCAAAATATACTATAGCACCACCCGCCGCCGATGCAAGCAACACCGCCGGTGCAGGCAGATTTTTCAGCATAAAAAATATTCCGTAAGCCGCCGCCGCCATCGGCACGGCCAACAAATATATGTTGATTAAGTCTTTAATCAATAGTTTAAACTGATATTTTATCAACTTTTTCATCATTGCCGCATAGCCGGCAAACGCCAGAACCTGCACCGCAATCTGCCATGCCAGCAATTCAATAATCGGCACTTTCAAACCGGCGCAGATTAACAACGCCGCAATAATCATAATCTGTTGTACCGTTTCAAACTTCAACAGCCAGCCCGGATTCCCGGTAATCTTCATCACCGCCTGCGAATAATACTGCGTGGGATAGAACAACCCCGTCAGCGCAATCACCTGCAAATACGGCACCGCCGCCAGCCATTTGGCCGACAGTATAACCACCACCACCGGCTCCGCCAGCACCAACAGCAACAGCATTCCGGGTATGCACACATAACAATACAACCGATGTAAAGACCTGACCGCATTCAACATTTCGCCATCCGCCGATTCGTGCTGGTAGCGATACAGCATATACGATGCGCCGTCGCCGAACGTGGCGTTCAGCATGCCCGCCGGAGTCTGCATTACGCCCTGCGCCCGGCCCACAATCCCGGTATCCGCCAGCGAATAGGCCTTGCCGATTACGGCGCCGTACAAATTCTTGGCACTTTGCGTCAACAACTCTACGCCCATAATTCGGGTGCCGAACGGAATCAGCCGCATAAAACTTTGCTTAGACATCTCAATTCGAGGGCGCCAACTGCAAAAATACACCTGCCCTCCGGCCATTACCGAGGCTAAAATCAACTGTTGAATAATCGGGCACCACACCCCGTATCCCAGCCACGCCATCACAATTGCGGTAACACTCCCCACGGTATTCCCCAGCATACTTAATAAAGTAATGGTTCGCAGTTTCAGCTCGCGGCGCAACACCGCCGCCGCCACCAAAGCAAACGGAAAAGTAAGAATTTTCAACGCAATAATTCTTAACGGCCATATCATAAAATCGCTGTCAAAAAACCGCCCGACTTGTGGTGCAAAGCCCCAAATCAGGCCGAACAACCCCACGCAGACCACCAAGTTAAAGGTAAAAACCGTATTAAGGTCTTTCCGGCTAACCTCTTTCGCCTGCACAATAGCGGTGCTGAATCCAGAGTCCGCCAAGGCTTGACTGATGGCCACAAATATAACAATAATATTGACAATACCAAAATCCGTCTCGCTTAATTCCCGGGACAAAATCATCAGCACCGCCAAATGCAGCAGTTGCTGGAATACATTCTGCAACCCGCTCCAAGCCATTAACTTGGAGGAGGTTTGCAATGCTTTGGTCGTCTGCCGGTTTTCCGCCA
The DNA here is from genome assembly GCA_964512385.1 of uncultured Victivallaceae bacterium. Taxonomy (GTDB): domain Bacteria; phylum Verrucomicrobiota; class Lentisphaeria; order Victivallales; family Victivallaceae; genus CALXXL01. The sequence goes on from CAZEHZ010000042.1 coordinate 17,234, forward strand.
TACTTATTTAGACCGATGTTCCGGCAACGCTTTATATTCCGCTATGGTGCGGCGAATGCCCTCATCCAGCGTAATCGCCGGGTGCCAGCCTAACGCTTTGCCTCTGGAGATATCCATCAGTTTGCGTTTCATGCCGTTCGGCTTGGTGGCGTCCCACTTCAATTCGCCTTTATACCCGGCGGCGGCGGCGATTTTGCCGGCCAACTCTTTAATCGTTAAATCGGAACCGTAGCCGATATTCACAATTTCCGGTTCATTACGTTCCTGCATAAAGAAGTACACGGCGGCGGCCACATCGTCCACATGCAGAAACTCCCGCAATGCCGTACCGTCGCCCCATAAAGTTACCGACTCCGTACCATTTTTCGCCGCCTCCACAAACCGGCGGATAAACGCCGGGAACACATGCGAATGTTCCGGATGATAATTGTCATTCGTGCCGTATAAATTGCACGGCATCAGACTTACGGTGTTAAATCCGTACTGTTCAGTAAGATACAAGCAGAGTTTATAGCCGGAAATCTTCGCCAGTGCATACCCTTCGTTCGTGGGTTCCAACGGTCCGGTCAGCAAGTACTCTTCTTTAATCGGCTGTGGGCATTCGCATGGATAAATACAGCTGCTGCCCAGAAAGCAGAGTTTTTTTACGCCGGACTTCCACGCCGTCATAATCACATTATTCTGAATTTCCAGATTTTCCACCATAAATTCAGCTTTATTGGTCATATTAGCCTGAATACCGCCCACTTTAGCGGCGGCCAGCACCACATATTCGGGTTTTTCGGCGGCAAAAAAGTTTCTTACCGCCTCCTGATTGCGCAAGTCCAGTTCATGATGCGTTCTGGTAATAATATTTTTATACCCCTCCGCCTCAAATTTCCGGACAATTGCACTGCCCACCATGCCACGATGCCCGGCGATATAAATCCGGGCGTTTTTATCTATC
>CAZEHZ010000043.1:0-17111 GCA_964512385.1 uncultured Victivallaceae bacterium
TATTTAAAAAGTGCCAACCTGATATTTAAAAAGTGCCAACCTGATATTTAAAAAGAGCCAACCTGATATTTAAAAAGTGGCAGCCCTGTAAGGATTTGAACCTCAACAAAGTGAACCAGAATCACTTGTGCTACCGTTACACCACAGGGCTATAAGTTTTGTTACAGAATATAATATAGTGCGGAAGAGGAAAAAGGCAAATGAAAAATTGAAAAAAATGGAAAAAATGTGAGGTGTGGCGGGCAGACCTCACATTTTAGGCGTTTAATTTACATGGCGTCCGGCACTTGAATGGTTAAAGTGCGCAAACCGTCTTCCAACATGGTGTGGACGGCGTCGGCCAAGGCTAAACGGGCACGCTGAAGATCGGCCGGAACATCCGACGCCAACACCGGGCATTCACGGTAAAAGGCATTGAAGGCTTTGGCTAAATTCAGCAGATATTCAACTACTTGAGAACAGTCAAATTTGGCGGCGGCCTGTTGCAGCATGCCGGGATAAAACGCCGCGGAAATGGCCAGATTTTTTTCTGCCGGATGGGTTAATAAACTCCAATCCGCGCGGTCGCCGGAAAGCTGGCGTTCGGCCGCTTTGCGCATGATGGAGGCAATTCGGGCGCAGGCATACTGCACATACGGCCCGGTGTCGCCTTCAAAGCGAATTGACGACTGCGGGTCAAACATCATGGTGGTTTTGGGGTTGAATTTCAGCAGCATAAACTTTAATGCGCCCATGCCGATAACTTTTGCCCGGTCACGCAAAACTCTTTCCGCGGTACCGTCGGTATTGCGTTCCACGCAGCTCTCATAGGCTAAATCAATCATTTCGGCAAATAAATTGTCGGCATCGACTACGGTGCCTTCACGACTCTTCATCTTGCCGCTGGGCAAATTCACCATGCCGTAGGCCAAATGGTACAGGCTGTCCGCCCAAGTGCAACCTAATTTTTTCAACACGCTGAACAGTACCTGAAAGTGCCAAATTTGCTCATCGCCCACCACCCAAATCATGGATTGCGGCTGATAATCCTCATATTTTTTCATGGTGGTACCGATGTCCTGAGTAATATACACGCTGGTGCCGTCGGAACGCAACATGACTTTCTGGCCGAGTTTTTCGCCTAAATCGCAAATTACCGCCCCGTCATCACGCTTGCTGAAGGCACCGGAGGCCAGCCCCTGCGCCACAATGTCTTTACCCAGCAGATAGGTTTGACTTTCCAGGTAGGTGTGGTCAAATTTGATGCCCATGGTACGGTAGGTTTCGGCGAAACCGGAGAACACCCAGGCGTTCATGGTTTGCCATAATTCAATAACCTCCGGCTTGCCGGCTTCCCAATCCTGCAGCATTTGCTGAGTGGCACGACCGATTTCGGTATCTAAAAACAGATCTTCGCTGCTCTTGTCGGCCAGTTCGGGATGTTGAGTTTTCAGCTCCGCAATTTCGTCGGACAGCGCCTGATTAAAACGGACATAAAAACTCCCGACCAGATGGTCGCCCTTTACGCCGGCGGACTCCGGAGTTACGCCGTTGCCGAATCTCTGATAGGCAATCATGGATTTGCAGATATGAATACCACGGTCATTTACCAGATTGATTTGAATGACATCGTTTCCCACCCGCTTCAGCAGGGTGGAGACCGCCATACCCAAGGTGTTGTTGCGTACATGCCCCAAGTGCTGAGGCTTGTTGGTGTTCGGGGCCGAATACTCAATCAGAATCCGGCGGCGTTCAGCTTCCGGCAACTCCACTTCCTGCATCAATGCCGGCATATTGCTGAGCGTATCCCGGAATAGTGCCGCCGCTTTTAAACTTACATTCACAAAGGCTTTTACGCAATTTACCTGTTCTACATCATCATGCTGTTGTAAAAACTCCACCACCATGGCCGCCATTTTGTCCGGTGCCGTTTTAAACATTCGGGCAAATTTAAAGGCGTTAACGGTTAAATCGCCGGTCATGTTTTCCGGACAGCGTTCCGCCAGCGGCAACCAGTCGGCCGCGACACAATTCGGATAGGTTTTCTGCAAAAATTGCGACAAGTCAGTGATGAATTTAAACATGCTTATTCCTGAAAATTATTGAATTAATAATAATTATTATAATGTTGTACGAATTACTTCGGTAGAGCCGGAGCGCTGGGGCAGAATAAAATAACTGTCGATACAGGCCGGCATTAACACGGTTTCACCGGGTTTTACCTCTACCATGGCGTCAGTTTCTGAATGACGACCAACTTTTACCGGGCTGTTTACGGCGGTCAGCAGATGGAATGAGCCACCGTTATTGGTGTCGTCCCGCCACATATTGCGCAATTTCAGCACGTCCACCGAAAAACTGCGGCAACGGTTTACCAGCGCAAACTTCCGGTTATGCGCCGCTTCGCCCACTACGCCTGGAATACGACTGGTGGTGCGATTCATAAAATCAATCGCTTCAAAACCCTGTTCCATATGCAGTTCACGGCTGTGCCCGGCGGCGTCCACCCGGCCCCAGTCGCTGAGGCGAAACGTGGTGTCGCTGTTCTGCTGAACTTCCAGCACCAGATTACCCTCGCCAATGCTGTGCAGCGTGCCGGCCGGAATAAAAAACGCATCGCCCGGATTGCTGGCATAGGTTTGCAGATAATTCTCAATTTCCGCTGACCCGACGTAGCTGACCACCTGTTGCCGGGTGGCGCGCGGCGACAATCCCGCCATAACCCGGGCGCCGGCACGATTGGCCATAATATACCACATTTCAGTTTTAGGCTCGCAGTTTTCCCGATGGCGACTGCAGTAGGCTTCATCGGGGTGAACCTGTAAGCTCAAACGTTCTCCGGCGTCAATCAGTTTAATCAAAAGCGGAAAACGACCGGTGCCGTTCCAGCGGTTGCCCAGCATAATCCGGCCATAATGTTTGACCAATTGCTCCAGCGTGTGTCCGGCCAATGCGCCGTTACGCACGATGCTTTGGGCGTCCGGCCGATCAGCAATCTCCCATGATTCGCCAATCGGCATATTGGTTTCCGGCAGTTCCCGGCCGGCAACTTCAGCCAAAAGGCTGCCGCCCCAAACCCGAGTCATATAAATCGGCGAAAACAATAACGGATATAATCTTGCGGGATCTACAAATGCCATTTTATGCCTCCTTGGCTTGATAAATGGAACAAGCCGTTATCAACTCTTCCGGCAAACGGCAGAGTCGATGATTTGCATCTACACAACCCAGCGTAACGGTTCCTGACACCAAAACTTTACCGTCCCGGCACACTTCCGACGCAATCACCAAACGAGCACCACGCGCCGCCGTTACATAACTGCGGAACGTCAGCAAATCATCATACTTTGCCGACCCTTTATATAGACAATGTGCCTCCGACACCGGCAGAAACCAGCCCCGCTCCTCTAACGTCTTATATGATAGACCCACAGAACGCAACATTTCGGTGCGACTGCGTTCAAAATATTCCAAATAATTTGCATAATACACCACGCCCATCTGATCAGTGTCGGCATACGGCACCCGATAGGAGGATTCATGAACGCAAATCATGCTTAAAATCTTTTTCACGGTTTCGTCAAAAGTATTGTCCGACGAATCAACCACTCTGGCGCCTTCCGCCACTTTCAGCGGTGCCACCGGCCGGGTTGAGTCCTGATAATCACGTTCGGCAATCTTGGCCGCCACCTCTTCCAGTGTCCCCCCGGCCGCGGCCCCTTCCTGCGCCAAACGCCGCCGGGCCCGTTCCAACGGCGATGCCGTCAGGAAAAATTTCATTGCGGCGTCCGGAAACACCACCGTGCCGATATCCCGGCCCTCCATCACAATCCAGCCGGAGTTCGCCATTTTCCGCTGTTTTTCCCGCAACCAGCTGCGTACCGCCGGAAAAGTGGCAATTTTACTGGTCAGCTCTGCGATGGCCGAGGTTCGCAGCGTTTCCGTCGGGAATTCGCCGTTCACCTTTAGGCAAAAAACACCAAAGGCGTCCTGCACATACTCCATCTGAAGATGTTGCAAAACGCCAATCAGTTTAGATTCATCGGCGTTGGCCGCCGTAATTTTCTGCGCCGCCGCCACCCAAGCCACGGCACGATACATACTGCCGGTATTGATATAGGCAATTTTCAACTCTGCCGCTATCCGTGCCGCCACCGAGCTTTTGCCCGAGGCAGACGGTCCGTCAATTGCAATAACTCTGGCCGTCATATTTGCCTCTTTGTAAAATTACCGATAATACTAATTCCGCCCGCGTAACCGGCCGCTCTTTAAAAAGCCGTCATAGTTACGCATGGTCAGATGCGATTCCAACTGCGTCATGGTTTCCAGCACTACGCCGACCATAATCAGCACGCTGGTACCGCCGAAGAAGCTGGACACCAAATACGGCACCCCGAACTGAGCGGTTAAAATTGTGGGGAACAAAGCCAAAACCAACAGGAATATGGCACCGCCTAAAGTTACTTTGGTCATGGTGCTGTCCAAATACTTGCTGGTGGCGTTACCCGGCGGAATCCCCGGAATGTAGGCACCTTCACGCTTTAAGTTGTCGGCAATCTGCACCGGATTAAAGATGTTGGCCACCCAGAAGAAGCTGAAGGCCAGAATCAGAATGGAGTAGACCACCATATACCAGAAATTGGTCTGCGCATTAAAGGCGTTGGCCAAAGCATAGAAGGCCGACCAGTCGGTTTTATTGGCGATAAAGCGGAAAATCGGACCCGGAGCCATCATCAGCGCACCGGCGAAAATGATCGGCATTACGTTGGCCAGGTTTACCTTTAACGGCATATAAGTAGTGCCGCCCCGAACTTGAGACCCAACCGTTTTACGGGCAATCTGAATCGGCACCTTGCGGTAACCTTGAGTCAACATAATGGTTAAGGCGGTAACTACAACAAACAGCAACAGTAAAATCAACATGTGAACGATACGGAAGTTGCTGCCGGTAACGCTGTGCCCCTGTACCACCATATTCCACAGTTCATAAACCGCCTGAGGCAGACGAGCCACAATACCGATGGTAATAATGATGGAAACCCCATTCCCGATACCGCGTTCAGTAATCTGTTCCCCCAGCCACATGAAAACCATGGTGGTGGCGGTAAGAACCAGAACGGTCATAAACATAAACGCCCCGGCGGAACCCTCATATAACTGCATGGAGATTTTGGTCAACGCTTCGGGATGCACAATGGTATAGGCGGTCATAAAGCCCTGAATCAAACAGATCAAAATGGTTAAATAGCGGGTATACTGAGTAATTTTAGCCCGGCCGGATTCGCCGTCCCGCTGAATTTTTTCCAATGCCGGGAACACCGGAACCAGCAACTGCATGATGATGGATGCCGAGATGTAAGGCATTACACCTAAGGCGGCAATGGCAAATTTTTCCAGCGCGCCGCCGGCAAAAAGGTTTACCATTTCAAACAAACCGCCGCCGGCCGACGAAGCCAAATCTTCCATAAAGACCTTTAACGCCGCCGGATTAACTCCGGGGCAGGGAATGGCCGAGGCGACTCGCACCAATACAATAATTCCGGCGGTAAAGAGTAAACGGTTGCGCAACTCTTTAATCTTCAAAACATTCAAAAAAGCGGCTATCATCTATTTAATCCATGGTTATAAGGTTAATATACTATTTTTAAATAAAACTCCGACCTCTAAAAAAATCGGCATTATGTAAAGATAACTTGTTTATTGTGACTTTCAAGCTGAACACCACGATTTTCAGCTAAAAAGCACAAATTTTTATGATATGCGGCAGACACAAAACCGTGATAACAAGAAATCAAACAAATTTTTATAAACTCACATTTCTCCAACGATTCGGCAATAAATAGCCGGTCAGGTAAAGGCTAACTCCGGATAACCGCTGACGGGAAAAGCAGTTACGACCAAAAAACGCAACAAAAACCAATCAGTACGGCTGGAGAAAATTAACAGACTCTATCATTTTCGACCGACGCTCAGCTCCACATGACGGAAGGATAAATCGCCGAGCGGCTTCAACACCTCAAACGAGCATCCAGCTCATCAATCGCCTTGCCAATCCTGTAGCCGGCCATATCTTCCTGCCCGCCAACCACATCAGCCTAATCTGCCTGTCAATCACATCAGCCTTATCTATCAGCCAATCACATCAGCCCAATCACGCCAGCCAACCCTTTTTAACTATATTTTGCCGGCAACCCTGAGAAGGCGGAGTTTTACTTAAAAAATAAAACCGAACTCCAATATTCTGAATCAGATTATTATTGCACAACCTTCACTTTCGTTCCAGTCATTATAATAACTATCCAACTCAGTGAAGTTCGGTTTAGCTATTTCAGGTGAAACATAAACAGGTAATCCTGTTACATCTTTCGCCTTTTTTCTCTAAGTTAAAAGCTCCCGGCACCAACGCTAAAACGCCGGGCCGGAAAACTTAGCGGCTTAGAGATCTACGCAAGCACCACCAGCGGCGGCAATCTTGGCACGAGCCTGTTCAGAGAACTTTTCGGCCTTAATTGTAAGCGCCTTGCTGATTTCACCGTTAGCCAGAACTTTCAACGGATTATCGTTTTTTCCGATAAGTCCGCGGAACTTCAAAGCTTCCAGATCAATTACACTGCCGGCTTCAAAATTTTCTTCCAGCACATTTAAGTTGATCAGGTTGTAAACCACACGGTCCGCATTCTTGAATCCGCGTTTCGGTAAACGGCGGAACAACGGAATCTGACCGCCTTCGAAGAACGGACGAATGGTAGAACCGGTACGGGACTTCTGCCCCTTTTCACCACGGCAAGCAGTTTTACCCATGCCGCTACCATCACCACGGCCAACGCGTTTGCGTCTCTGCCGGGACCCTTCATTCGGGGATAATTCATGCAATTTCATTATCTTACCTTCTTTCCCGATTACAGAGTTTCTACGCCGCGACGTGCCATGATATCTTCACGGCTGGACAAACCTTCAAGTGCCTTGAAAGTAGCCTTGGCCACGTTTACCGCATTATTTGCGCCTAACGATTTCGCCAACACGTCCTTAACCCCAGCCAACTGCAAGATGGCACGAACCGCGCCGCCGGCAATCAAACCGGTACCGGCGCTGGCCGGCTTCAACAGTACCGAAGCACCGCCGAATTTTACTTCAATTGCATGAGGCAGAGTAGTTCCGCGCAACGGAATCTGCATCATATTCTTACGTGCCGCTTCGGTCCCCTTGCGGATAGCGTCTGAAACTTCATTCGCCTTACCGTAGCCGTAACCAATGCGGCCTTTACCGTCGCCAGCAACAATCAGAGCGCCGAAACTGAAGTTACGGCCACCTTTTACAACCTTGCTGCAACGGTTAATAGAGATAACGCTTTCGCTGATATCGCTATTGACTTCTTCATTTTTGAAATTTTCACGTTTCGCCATGAGTCGAACTCCTAAAATTTAAGTCCGTTAGCCTTTGCGGCATCGGCAATAGCCTTCACGCGGCCGTGGAATCTATAACCGCAGCGGTCAAAAACCACCTCGGAGATATTCGCCTTTACGGCCTGTTCGGCAGCAATCTTACCCAGCAAAGCTGCGCCATCCATATTCGGTTTGGCGTTAACTTCTTTAAACTGAGCGCCCAACGTACTGGCGGATGCCAGCGTTACACCGTTCACGTCATCAATGAACTGACAATAAATGTTGTTCGTGGTGACGGAGACAGCAAAACGCGGACGTTCCGGCGTACCGGAAATCTTTTTGCGAATGCGCAAATGACGGCGCACACGCAACTCTTTTTTATCTTTGACAGCCATCTAAATACCTCTGAATTAGCCGACAGACTTACCTTCTTTGAGGATGATCTGTTCATCAACATAACGGATACCCTTGCCTTTGTAGGGCTCAGGCTTACGGAAACCGCGAATAGTAGCGGCGGTTTGACCCACCAACTGCTTATCGGCACCTTCCACTACAATCTTCACACCATCGGTTACTGTTAAGGTAACTCCGGCCGGAGTTTCAAACTCCACCGCGTGTGAATAACCAATATTCAAGGTCAACTTCTTACCAGCTAATTGAGCACGATAACCTACGCCCACGATCTGAAGCTCTTTCTTGAACCCGGTTACTACGCCCACAACCATGTTGTGGATCAAGCTGCGGGTCAAACCCCACATCGCATTAGAGGTGCGGCTTTCATCGGTACGGGATACATGAATCTTGTTGCCATCTACCGCCACCGCTACATGCGGCGGCAGAGCTAAGGTCAACTTACTCTTGCCTTCCACCGTCACGACACCGTCCGCAACACCAACTTTTACGCTGGCCGGAAACTCAATCGCTTGTTTACCAATTCGTGACATTTTATATTAATCTTTCCGGATTAGTTATTACCAAATGTAACAAAGCACTTCGCCGCCTACATTTTCGGCCGCCGCTTTCTTACCGCTCATGATCCCTTTGTTCGTGGTCAGAATAACCGTACCCAAGCCATTGCGCACCTGCGGAATTTCCGTAGACTGGCAATATACTCGGCAAGACGGCTTGCTTACACGTTCGAGACCTTCTATTACCGGCTTGCCCTGATAGAACTTCAGGTCAATCTTCAGAAAACGCTTGTTACCGTCTTCCTTTACCTGGTAATCACAAATGTAACCTTCGCTCTTCATTACCGCGGCGATGGCCACCTTTTCTTTGCTGCCGGGCATTTCCACGTTCGGCAAACCGGCTGCACCGGCATTGCGTACACGGGTAAGCATATCGGCAATCGGATCTTGTAAACTCATCTTTTACTCCTTGATATTACCAACTGGCTTTGGTTACGCCCGGAATCTGACCGGCACTGGCCAATTCGCGGAAACAAATACGGCACAGACCGAACTTACCGATGTAAGCCCGCGGACGACCGCATACTTTACAACGCGTGTAATTACGCACCGCAAACTTGCTGCCGCGTTCGCACTTGACAATTAAACTCTTCTTAGCCATAAATCATCAATTCCTTATTGTTCCGCGAACGGTACTTCCATTAACTTCAGCAGTTCAAGAGCTTCCGCGTCGGTCTTGGCAGTGGTTACCATCGTGATGTTTACACCCAACGGGTACTTAAGTTTGTCCTGGTCGACTTCGGTAAAAACCGCTACGTCCGGAACACCCACGTTATAGTTACCGGCGCCGTCAAAACCTTTCGGGCTGATACCCCGGAAGTCGCGGACACGCGGCATTGTGTTGTGCACAAAACGATCTAAGAATTCATACATGCGGGCACCGCGCAATGTTACCATTACACCAATCGGCATCCCTACACGCAATTTAAAGTTAGATACGTTCTTCTTCGCCTTAGTAATAACCGGCAATTGACCGGTGAATGCACCAATCTGCTTCTTCGCTTCCGTAAAGGCATCGCGTTCGCAGCTGCTGTTCATCCCGGTACTGATAACGATCTTCGTCAAACGAGGAATCTGCATTACATTCTTGTACTGCATAGTTTCCTGAAGTTTGCCGCGAACCTCATCATTATATTTTTTCAGCATATCAGGCATAATTCATTACTCCTGGGCCGCGCCGGCTTTTTTACCACGCCACGCCGCCTGCTTTTCCTGTTTGGCTTTCTTGCCTTCTTCGGTCAGAGCCACGTTGGAAACGTGTACCGAAACGGCACGCTCGATCAAGCCCGGATTTGCATCCTGCTTGCGGCGACTCTTCGCCACGGTACGCATACCGATAACGCGCTTGCCTTCAGCCTTACGCTTTTCGGCATCAAAAGCGGTGAATTCCACCACTACACGATCCTTGGCGGGCAATACCGCACGCACGGTGGCTTCTTCGCCTTTAAAATCCCCGGCGATTACAACAATTTTGTCGCCTTTGCAAACATGATAAGTTTTCATAATTACAATACCTCCGGAGCAAGCGAAATAATCTTCATAAAGTCCTTGTCACGCAATTCACGAGCCACCGGCCCGAAAATACGCGTGCCAACCGGATTCTTATTAGCATCGATAACTACTGCGGCGTTTTCATCAAAGCGCAAATATGAGCCGTCTTTACGACGTAACTTATGCTTGGTTCTAACGATTACCGCTTTCACTACCGAGCCTTTTTTTACTGAACCGTCCGGCAACGCTTCCGTTACCGCGGCTGTTACAATGTCACCAACATAAGCAATCTTCTTGCGCTGGCCGAGCACCGTGATACACGTAATGCTCTTAGCCCCGGAGTTGTCAGCGACATTTAATTTTGTCTGCATCTGAATCATAATTTTACTCCAGAATTATTCGGCGCGGCTGATGATTTCCAGCAAACGCCAGCACTTGTTCTTGCTTAACGGACGGGTTTCTACAATACGAACTGTATCGCCTACCCGGGCTTCGTTGTTTTCATCGTGGCAGGTAAATTTCTTACGTACCTTTACCACCTTTTTATACAGCGGGTGCGGTGTACGACGTGAAACTTCAACCACAATGGTCTTGTTCTGAACATCGCTAACCACTATGCCTACGCGTTCCTTACGGAGTCCACGCTGCTGGGTATTTTCAATATTTTCCATAGTTCACACCAGTATTTTAATTAGTCGTTAGCCTTGGCTGCGCGACCGGCCTGTTCCGTATGAACCCGGGCAATATCGCGGCGCACATCCCGCACACGTGCAGTCTTTTCAAGCTGACCGGTACGCGACTGGATTTTCAAGGTCAGCCGTTCACGACGCAACTCTTCAAGCAAGTTGTTGAGTTCCGCATCGGTCATAGCCTGAATCTTTTCGTATTTCATCGCTTGGCTCCTTATTGACTTTCACGCATCAGAAATTTACAGCGCAGGCACAATTTGTTAGCCGCACGAGACATAGCTTCGCGCGCTACAGTTTCGCTGCAGCCTTTAATTTCAAACAGTACACGGCCCGGCTTTACCGGCGCCATCCATCCTTCTACGTTACCCTTACCCTTACCCATACGTACTTCCAACGGTTTCTTGGTAAAGGATTTATACGGGAACAAACGAATCCAGACCTGTCCACGACGCTGCAGATGACGGTTAATCGCCACACGTGCCGCTTCGATCTGGTTGTTAGTTACATATCCACGGGTTACAGCTTGCAACGCGAAATCACCAAAATCAATCTTATTGTTTTTGGTTGCCAATCCGGCATTACTTCCGCGCTGTATTTTTCTGTACTTTACCCTTTTTGGCATTAGTGGCATTGCTATTTTCCTCCATCGCCTCGTTATGGCAAATCCAAACCTTCACGCCGATCTTTCCTGCCGGGGTGTTTGCTTCAACAAACCCGTAGTCGATCTTTGCCTTCAATGTGTGCAACGGCACACGACCTTCTTTATACTGTTCCGAACGAGCCAATTCCGCCCCGCCTAAACGGCCGGCGCAATTGATCTTGATCCCGTCTACTCCGTTTTCCATTGCAAGCTGAATCGCACGCTTCATTGCACGGCGGAAACCAATTCGGCGTTCCAGTTGCAATGCTACGCTTTCTGCTACCAGCTGAGCGTTGGTTTCGGCACGGCGTATTTCGGCTACGTCAACAAAAATATCTTTAGTTTCTTTGTTGTTGATCAGTTTGCCGATTTCCTGACGGAGCGTATCGAGTTCCGCACCCTTCTTACCGATGAGTACACCGGGACGGGCCGAGGAGATCGTTACGCGTATGCGGCTGGCAGAGCGTTCTACTTTTACTCTGGCAATCGCAGCGGCAGCAAATTTTTCCTTGACGAACTTACGAATCTTCAAGTCTTCAAGGAGCCACTTGCTGAACATTGTATTATTGGCGAACCAGCGCGAATCCCAATCTTTGGTCAACGCGGTTCTCAAGCCAATCGGATTTACTTTCTGTCCCACAATCTCACCTTCTCAGTTAGATATCACTCAGAACGACTTCGAGATGGCTCGTTCTCTTGCGAATACGGCCAGCCGAACCACGCGCTTTCGGGCGAAAACGTTTCAACATGCTGCCGGCATTCACGATGGCATATTTTACCACCAGATCTTTGCTCGCCAGCTCGGCGTTGTTTTCTGCGTTCGCCACGGCAGACTTAAGGGTCTTACCGATCAGGCGGGCGGCTTTACGCGGGCTAAGCTCGCAAATCGCCAACGCTTCACGCACGCTCTTCCCCTGAATCAAACGCGATACATGACGCGCCTTCTCCGGGCTGATACGCACATTCTTAGTTAAAGCTCTTACTTCCATAGTCGCTTTCTCTATAATATTAATCTTTTAGTTTGTTCACATCAACATGGAGCACCGTTCCCGGCGCAACGTCTGTTATGTTACCGTTAATAAGTACGGCGGCAGACACTCTGGCCCGCACGCTGACAATTCTTACTTCCACCGGATTTTCCCCGGCACCGTAAAGGGTTAACCCGTTAAAGGCGCCATGGTCTATCCCGACCGGCAATACAACTACGCCCAAGTCCGGGTTCACTGCATAGATTCTGGTTTTATCCAGTTTATCCACGCCGTCTCCGGCTTTTGTGGCCACATTGAATTTGCGCAATTCGTTTTTAAGGTTATCGGCGGCCAACTGCAACTCCGCACGTTGCATTTCTGTAAGCGGCAAATCTCCAATAAGCGAATCGATTTCGCTGCAGTAACGGGCGATGCTTTTTTCGAGCTCCTGCCCTTGAACGGCCAAACTTTGCCAGCGTTGCAACAGCCTTGCGGCGGTAACGGCGCTGCCATCGGCTCCAATGGAGTCCAGCATGGCGGCAAATCCGGATTGCAATCCGACTGAGCGGCGTTCATTTTCCTGCAGTTTTTCAAGCAACTCACCGAGCCCGTTGCGGACGATTCCCAGCTCGGATAGCGCAGCGGACTTTTCCGCTTCGCTGCGTTCGTGTTCAACTTTCAGTTCAGCAACCCGGTTTTGCAAAGTTCTGATTTCCGCCAGATGCGCTGCATCTTTGGCACTGGCTTTTATTCGAACCGTGGCGCCATGATTACCTATTTTGTCTTCACCGGTGGAAAATCGCACTCCACCGTGTTCGTCAACGGCTGATGTTTCAGGTTCGCGGCCTGAAGCCTCATTCACTTCTGCGGTCTTCCCAGCCGCCAAAGTGCCCGCTTGAACCAACTCCTTCCCGGATGTTGTATTCAAGCCCGGAGCAGAACTTCCCGCTGCCCCGCCGTCAGAAGCAAATGTCATATTTGAACCTTCCCGTTCAAACACCTCATTTTCCGCATTCGCCGTATCCTTCAGCAGGGTCGCACCCCCGCCGCCGATTACGCCGCTTGCCGCCGCATCTGTCTGAATCAGGATCGCACCCCTGCTCAGTCGTCCGCCGCCTGCTTCTGTACCCAATGTCGCCTTCCCCGCGAATGTGGGTTTTCGATCACAAATCAGGCCGGAATAGTTCCATGCCTGCTGATCCATTGAACTTGTGTTTATATCAAAACTATAAAGCTCAGATATATACAAAGCACATAATATACATGTGGTTATTGTTTTTGTCCAGTGATATTTTAAAAAAAACCGTAAAAAACTCATATAAAACCTCGTTGTCTAAATTTTAGTCAATTTTCTAATATAGCATCCCCGGCAAAATTTTCAATATTTTGTTCTCTTTTAACCATATTCCATTTGACATTTTTGTGATACCGGGCTATATTTTATCATCTATTATCATTATATAGATATAATTTCTAACATTTTGTAAGGTTGGGTAAATGAAATTTTTTTACGATCACATTATTTATGCTTTTAGTATCTGGCAGTGGCCGGGTACGTCTGTTCGTGCTGTAATATTGCGGTCTTTTGCCGGTTTACCCTGCCGACTTAGTAACGCTGATACGTTCTAACTCTGCTCGCCTTTGCCGATATCGGTATTCTTTTGTGATTAAAGAGACTGCGGTGTCGGGTCAAAATGATTTATTATCAATTATGTTGAACCGAGGCTGATGGAGCGGAGATGCTGATGGCGGGCAACCGCAGTTTTTATGGTCAGCATTGCGTATCAGTGTGATTATCAGTCAGTTTTATGTATCACATTTGCTGTGGGATTGAAATGTTTTTTAGTTAATGTTAATTTATGATTCGCCGTAGTGCGGATTTTTTTGGAGAATATAAAATGAGTATGCCTAAGTATCACTATCCGGAGCCGGTAAAAATTCAGAACCGCCAATGGCCGGATCGGGTTTTGACCGCACCGCCTATTTGGATGAGCGTCGATTTGCGGGACGGCAATCAGGCCTTGCCGATTCCGATGGATGTAGAGAAGAAATTGGCCTATTTTAATATGCTGGTAAAAATCGGATTTAAAGAAATTGAGGTCGGTTTTCCGTCGGCTTCGCAGGATGATTTTGATTTTTGCCGTCGTTTGATTGAGGGTAATCTGATTCCGGCCGATGTCCGCATAAGCGTGTTGACTCAGGCTCGAAAGCACTTGATTGACCGCACTGTAGAGGCGTTAAAAGGCGTGCATATGGCTACAGTTCACTGCTATGTGGCTACCAGCGACTTGCACGGCCGGTTTGTGTTTAACTGTAACCGTGATCAGGTTATGCAGATGGCGGCGGATGGCACCCGCATGGTGCGTGAAGCGGTGGAAAATGCCGGAATGCGCCAGATTATCAATTATGAGTTTTCTCCGGAAGAGTTTACCGACAGTGATATTGACTTTGTAATTGACGTCTGCAAAAAGGTTAAGGAGACTTGGAATCCGAGCCGGCCGGGTGAGTTTATTTTGAATTTGCCAGCCACCGTGGAACGCCGTCCGCCGAACCAGTACGCCGATATGATTGAGTATTTCTGCACTCACTATCCGTATATGGACCAGACCATTGTCAGTCTGCACGCTCATAATGACCAAGGGTGCGCTGTGGCCGCCACGGAATTGGCGTTGCTGGCCGGAGCCACTCGTGTAGAAGGCACGATTTTCGGTCATGGCGAGCGCACCGGGAATTTGGATTTGTCCATTTTAGCGTTGAACATGCATTCGCGCGGTATTAAAACCGGGCTGGACTTCAGCAATATGCCGGAAATTGTGCGGTTGATTGAAACGGCCAGCGGGATCGATGTTCACCCCCGGCATCCGTATGCCGGACAGTTGGTGTTTACCGCGTTTTCCGGTTCGCATCAAGACGCTATCCGCAAGGGCATGGAACGCCGGCAGGAGATCAGCGAATACTTCGGCCAGGCCTGGAAAGTGCCGTATCTGCATATCGACCCTGCCGATGTCGGGGCAACTTATGAGAACTTGATCCGCATTAACAGTCAGTCCGGCAAGGGCGGCGTGGTTTATGTGCTGGAAAAAGAGTTCGGCATTTATCCGCCTAAGGCCATGCATCCGGAAATCGGCCACATGGTACAGGATTATATGGATAAAAACGGCGGCGAAATGGACTCTACTATTTTAAAGACGTTGTTCGATAAAAACTTTGTCAATATTTCCGGTCCGTTCCAAATGACCAACTATGAGCGTGAAATTTTAGCACACGAATCCGGCGACCGGATTGGCGTCAGCTTTACTTTAGACTATAACGGCCATAAAGTGAATCTGCGTGATGAGGGTAACGGGCCGATTGCGGCCGTGGTTCACGCCTTGCGGCAGAGCGTGCTGGTGCCGTCGTTTGAATTGTGCGACTTTTCAGAACGCACTATGGGCAGCAGTGCCAGTGCCAAGGCGATCGCCTTTGTGGGCGTGAGTTTTGGCGGCAGTAAGGAGCTGATATACGGCGTCGGGGTGCACTCTAATATCGACCGTGCGGCGTTGGCGGCACTGTTTTCGGCATTGAACCGGGCAGTAGTGCGTTAATTTTAAAATTGGAAGTTTTGTGCTATGCCAAGTCCTGTTCCGTCCCGTCGTCGTGCGGCGGCAAAAAAAGTTGAAGTCAAGCCGCTGCGTCGGGGCGGAAAAATTAAGCTCGTTGTTTTTGTAGTGTTGCTGTTGCTGGCCGATGTCGGTCTGACGTACTATTATTTCTTCGTCCGGGGGGGGCAAAACTCCGCCGGAGCGGTGGAAGCACGGCCATTAGCCCGAATCGTTGCCCGTAATACGCCGCCGGCGGCACCACTGGCCAGGGTGGTTGGTCCGTCGGAGGTGAAAGTCTCGGCGCCACAGAATAACACCGTAAAAAATATTGAGACAAAAGTAACATTGCCGGGTGTCCCGTTGCCGCCGTTGCCGCCGCAGGTGGTACCGCAGCCCAAGCCGAGAATGGCGTCTAACCGTTATCGGCAGCCGTCGTCCGACCCTCGCTTCGGGCAGGGGTTCAATTATGCCAAAGCGGTAAGCGGAAATCTGGCGGCGGTGCCGTTGACTAAGCGGGCCAGAAGCGGCATTCTGGTTGATTTGAATACGCATCGGGTGCTGTGGGAAAAGGATGCATACCGTTCGGTTCCGATTGCCTCCATGACTAAAATGATGACGGTTCTGCTGTTGTTTGAGCGGTTGGAGGCCGATATGAATTTCTCGCTGGCGACTCCGCTGGCGGTAAGCCGGAAAGCCAGTATGGTGGGCGAAAGCAGTGTGTATCTGAAAGAGAATGAAGTTTTTACGGTGGAAGAGTACCTGAAAGCGGTCATTATAAAAAGTGCCAACGATGCGGCTTATGTGCTGGGCGAATATTTAGGCGGCGGCGAGATAGATAAATTTTTGGAGATGATGAATAAACGTGCGGAAGAACTGCACATGCCGGGGGCAGTCTATCGCACGCCGAACGGGTTGCCGAATGCCAAACGTGAAGAGTCTTACGGTTCGGCGGAGGGGATGGCGTTATTGGGCGAGCGGTTGTTGGAGTTTCCGGCGTATTTGGATTATTCCAGTAGTAAAGGCGGTAAAATCCGGCAGATGGTGTATGCCAACACCAATAAGTTGCTCTCTAAAGTAGAGGGGGTGGACGGGTTAAAAACCGGGTTCACCATTAAAGCGGGCAGTTGCATTACGGTGAGTTGTTTACGCAACAATCGCCGTTTATTATTAGTTTTGACTGGTTTTCCGTCCTCCGCCGACCGCAATAATTGTGCCACCCAACTCCTTGAATGGGGCTACAAACACTAAATTTTGGGTTCATACTGCGTTGACTGCGCACTTCACGTACGTTTTGTACGCTTCGTGCTTGTCGCCTTGTCTGAATCCCAAAATCCCATAAAATCATCCAGCGTTGCCTACGCACTTCACGTACGTTTTGTACGCTTCGTGCTTGTCGCCTTGTCTGAATCCCAA
>CAZEHZ010000043.1:17211-18109 GCA_964512385.1 uncultured Victivallaceae bacterium
AACCTGTGGTGTGGAATTAGGCGTAGATGTGAAATCTATATTTTTATTTCAACCATGATTGGAATATGATCAGAGTAAGGTAACCAATTTTTACTATCTAATATAGAAAATTCTTTAAGTTTTTCAGGTGCAATAAAACAGTAGTCAATATGATATCCTTTTTCCATTTTATAGTGTAGGTAAAACGTATTCTTACTCTCCTTGCCTTGGAGTTCTTTCGATAGGTGGTGGTAAGCAGATACAAGCCCTATTTTTTCAAGGCTGCTTACGACATTCGTATGGTTTCTATTACTATATTTTTTGTCCCATTTTGCATTGCTGTTGAAGTCGCCTATAATAATCATATCATTGCTGTAATGCTGAAAATTGGTATCTTGATATTGGAAATATTCTTCAATATACGGGGCGCAAGCCCAAACACACAGCAAATCAAAGGAATTATTTATTTTTAAAGAAATAAAATGTTTGAGACAATCCTTTGACCATAAGTTTTCTTTTAACAAAATGTTATCAAAGGCAAAACCCGCAATTCCC
Organism: uncultured Victivallaceae bacterium; assembly: GCA_964512385.1. Lineage (GTDB taxonomy): Bacteria > Verrucomicrobiota > Lentisphaeria > Victivallales > Victivallaceae > CALXXL01. Next base: position 17,746 of record CAZEHZ010000043.1, read on the forward strand.
CTATTATCATTTTTCCCGCACCAAAAGTATGAGCCACTAAACCCCAAACGCTTAAAAGCATCTTCATGGTTTTTAGGATTCTCACATTCTTGAATTACATATATGTCGGCATTTAGATATTGAAGTTGTTGATATTTTTTCCTAAATGCGCCATGGCAATTCCAACTAACTATCTTCAATTTTATCCATCCTTATCAATGGGCAGGATAAACGGATTTCGCCAATTGCGGATAAATGCATCTGCCCATGCTTATATTGGCAAAAACTTGAGAACAACGAGTATTTTCCCCTGCATATAATTCTATTTCATTGATAGTTGCTCGTATTGCTATATTGCACAACAAAATACTGAGCAATTCTTAAG
>CAZEHZ010000044.1:0-17810 GCA_964512385.1 uncultured Victivallaceae bacterium
CTTTTGATAATGTCAAATAAAAAATCTTAAATTTTGTAAAAAAAATAAAAATATTGAAAAAAGTACTTGACTATATTGAAAATACGGTTATTTTGATAGTGGAGAAGAGAAAATTGTAAGATTCGGCTACTGTATCACATGTGGGCGAATTGTGTCTGATTTTTTGCCGGAGAACGAAAAATCAGATTACGCCCCGCTGTGGCCGGAGCAATTATTCCGGAGGAGTTTTATTATGATGAATTATGAACGCAAACAATGGCCAGTGTTGCTGGTGTCGCAGGAAATCAACCGACCGGGCGATGACGCTTTCCGGCTGGACGAACTGGTGGATGAACTGACCGGCGCACAGGAATGCACGGTGATGCCATCATTGACTTATGAAGACGCTTTGGAGATTTTTGAAAGCCGGGCCGACTTTGGCGCAATCTTGCTGGACTGGGATCTGCCAACTGAAAGCCATGCCGAAAAAATGTTGCCGCATACTTTACTGGCCAAAATGCGCAAACGCAATCGCACAATTCCAATACTGCTTTTGACCGACAAACTGGAAACCGAAAAAATTCCGGTGGAAGCTCTGGCTATGATTAACGGGTGTTTGTGGAAAACCGCCGATACCGTTAGTTTTCTGGCCGGCAGAATTGCCGAACATCTGGATGAATATGTGGCTCAGGTTTATCCGCAATTCTTCGGCGAGCTGGTGGAATACAGCCATAAATACAAATATGCCTGGCATACTCCGGGACATTTAGGCGGGCAGGGATTCCTGCGGGCGCCGGCGGGGGTGGCTATGTATAAGTTCTTTGGCGAAAATACGTTCCGTGCCGACTTATCTATTTCGGTTCCGGAATTGGGGTCGCTGCTGGATCACTCCGGAGTAACCGGTGATGCGGAAAATAACTCCGCCAAGGCGTTTGGTGCGGATATGACTTTTTATGTGTTAAACGGCACCAGCACCGTGAATCAGATTATCTGGCATAGTCAGGTACTGCCCGGCGATTTGGCTCTAGTGGACCGGAATTGCCATAAGTCGTTAAACTACGCCATGGTTATAACCGGGGCAACTCCGATGTATATGATTCCAAGGCGTAATAAACGGGGCATTATCGGGCCGGTGCGGTTGGAAGAATTTTCCAAAAACAGTATTCAGAAAAAAATTCATAACTCCAAACTGCTGGATGACAATGCTAAAAAATGCAAAGTGAAAATGTCCGCCCTGACCAATTCCACCTATGACGGCATTTGTTATAATGTACGCCGTATTAAAGATATACTGGAAGATAATGTGGAGTTTATGCACTTTGATGAAGCATGGTACGCCTATGCCAAATTTAATCCGATTTATGATGGCTTTTATGGTATGGCCTCCGGTGCAGTTAAGCCGAAAGACCCGCCGATTTTCTGTTCTCAGTCCACGCACAAATTATTGACCGCATTTTCGCAGGCCTCCATGCTGCATATTAAACAGGGCGGCACTACCAAAATTAACCGTGACGAATTTAACGAAGCGTATATGATGCACGGTTCAACTTCGCCGCAATACAGCATGATTGCATCGCTGGATGTGGCCACTAAAATGATGCAGGACTCCGGCGAAGTGATTATTGGCGACATTATTCATGAAGCCGTGCAGTTGCGTAAAAAGACCGCTCAGATTGCCAATGATTATATGAATAAAAATGACTGGTTCTTTGATTTGTGGCAGCCGCGCAAAGTTTTGTATAATAAAAAATATGTGGATTTTTATGCGGCTCCGACTGAATATTTGGCGACTAACCGGGCGCCGTGGCTGCTCTGTAAAGAGAACAACTGGCACGATTTTGCCGATATTGAAGACGAATATGTGATGCTTGACCCCATAAAACTTACCTTTACTACTCCGGGTATTGACCCATTGGGCAAAATGACCGAACGTGGCATTCCGGCCAGTATTGTAAGTAATTACTTAATTAAGCATAACATCGTCTGCGAAAAGACCGACTACTACTCATTTTTGATGCTGAACTCACTGGGTACGACCAGAGCCAAACAGGGTACTTTGCTGGCGGCGCTGCTGAAGTTTAAGCAGGATTACGACTCCAATGTAATGCTGGAAGAGGTTTTCCCGGAAATCGTGGAACTCTGCCAGGCAAAATATGCCAAACAAACCTTAAAAGAACATTGTTTGGAAATGCACAAGTATATTCGTACTCATGCCTTGCTGGATAAAATGCAGTTGGCTTTTGAAGTCATTCCAGACCAGGCCATGGCGCCTTGCGACGCCTTTAAAAAGGTGGTGGCTAAAGAGGTGGAATATGTGTTCTTAGACAAAATGACCGATCGGATTCCGGCGGTTATGATGGTTCCTTATCCGCCGGGAATTCCAATTGTAATGGGCGGCGAAATTCTTAATGCGAAAGCCAAACCGATTTTGGATTACCTGCGCGCCAGACAGTCTTTTGAAAACGAATTCCCCGGCTACGAAGGCGATATTCATGGCGTGGAACGGGAAAACGTAAACAATCAGGCGGCGTTTAAAACCCTGTGTATCAAGAAAGGGGCGGACAAATGAGCAACAGTGTAAATAACAGTTCTGCGGCGGCCAAGACTCCGGCCGCTCCGGGTCTGCTGAAAAGCGGCGGCATTAAGATTGGCACTCTGGCGTTAATGAACGTGGCGGCGGTGCTGTCTTTACGAAATCTGCCGACCGAGGCGGAGTATGGATATGGCATCATTTTCTATATTATCGTGGCCTCCATCTGCTTTTTTCTGCCGTCGGCGTTGGTCTCGGCAGAACTGGCCAGCGGCTGGCCGCAGGACGGCGGTGTGTATTTGTGGGTGAAAGAGGCTTTCGGCCCCAAATGGGGATTTGTGGCAATTTTTATGCAGTGGGTGGAAAATTTGCCCTGGTTTCCGGCGGTTTTAACCTTTGTGGGCAGTGCAATCGCCTATGTGTTTAAGCCGGAGTTGGCCAATAACAAAATTTTTATATTTGTTACTATTCAGGTACTGCTTTGGCTATCCACTTATCTGAACTTTCAGGACTTAAAAGTGTCGGCCTTCCTCAGCAGTTCCGGGGCGTTGCTGGGTACGTTGATACCGGGCGTGCTGATTATTGTTATGGCCGGAGTGTTTCTGGTGGACAATCAGCCGGCGATTAAGTTTACGGCCGACTCGTTACTGCCGGAGCTGAACAACTGGAATCAGTGGATGCTGCTGGCGGGCATGATGGTGGCGATTTCCGGTATGGAAATGTCTGCCGTGCATGTAAGAGAGGTGGACAACCCGGCGAAGAACTTCCCGAAAGCGATTTTTATCGCCTGTATCTTCATTATCGGTTTAAGTATTGCCGGTGCGTTGGCGGTGGCGTTGATTGTACCGCCGAACGCTTTGAGTTTAGCCTCCGGCGTGTGTGAAGCATTCGATAAAATTTTTGAAATTCTGCACATTAAATGGATGACTCCAATCTCCTGTTTCCTGCTGGCCTACGGTGCGTTGACCATGGTGGTAACTTGGGTGCTGGCGCCGTCTAAAGGGGTGCTGCAGGTGGCGCAGGAAGGGTATTTGCCCAAGTATTGGCAGAAACGCAATAAGAACGGTATGCCGGTAAGAATTCTGGTTTTGCAGGGTGCATTATCGTCTTTATTGTCCACTGTGGTATTGTTTATGCCTACCATCAGCGGAGCATTCTGGGTAATGTCGGCATTAACGGCGCAGTTATACATGGTGATGTATATGTTCATGTTTGCGGCGGCGATTAAGTTGCGTTACTCTCAACCGAATGTAAAAAGATCGTATCAGATTCCGTGGGGAAAACCGGGGATTTGGGTAGTGTCCGGCATTGCATTTTTAACCTCTTTGCTGGCTATTCTTACCGGATTTATTCCTACCGGCAACGTTATGGCCAAGGGTGCCGGAGCCATTGCCATGTATATCGGCTTCCTGTTGCTGGGTATGCTGGTGTTTATGGCCATTCCGGTTATTCTGCACCACTTCTATCATCCGGTAACTGAAGCAACTAAAAAGTAGCCCGATTATGCGGAAAACAGCGAAAAATCTAATTGGTTTAACGCTGCTTACCGGAGTAACCGCCGGAGTCCTGTCCTTAGGATTCCGGCTGTTGCTGACGGTGGCTGAGCAGTTGTTAGAGCGATTTTTAGCGTGGGACTGCTGGCGGGGATGGATAATGATTACCGCCTTTGCCGGCGGCATTATTTTAACCTATATAATTGCAGTATTAGTAAAGTGGAATCCATCACTTTCCGGCGGCGGCATACCGCACATGATTTGCGTGTATCGCTTAAACCATGAGAGTTGCTGGTGGAAGAATGTGATTGGTAATTTAGCGGGGTGTACGCTGGCGTTGCTGGGCGGCGAGTCGGTGGGGCATATTTCACCGGTGATTCAACTGGCGGCGTCGTGCGGAAAAGGGGTGGCGTTCTTTTTCCATAAATCACGCTCAATCGCCCGGCATTTAATGTTGTTCGGGGCGGCGGCGGGATTTACGGCGGCGTTTTCGGCACCGATATGTGGAGTGTTGTTTCCCTCTACCGAAGTGCATAAAAAGTGGTCGTGGCCGATTATTGCATTGTCTTTATTGGCGGCGGTGCCGGCCTATTTATTCAGTACGTTTATTTTTGGCTTCCGGCCGTTTTTTGAATATAAAATTCCGGTGGGGAATGACTGGAAAGTCTGGCTGGCGGTGTTGGCCTTTGCCTTGATTACCGCATGGTGCGGAATGTGTTACAACTATGCGTTAATGAAAATCCAATATTTGTATGATGGGTGGAGTAAACATGTACCGCTGTTTTTCCGCATCGGCAGCGGATTTTTTATCGCTTGGCTGTTGGCGTTTTATATGCCAACGTTATTAGGCGGCGGGAATTATCTTTTGCCCATGTTGTTTGGCGACAATCCGGGGGCGGCGGTGTTGTTATGGATACTGGGGATAAAGTTTGTGTTCAGTTTAATCTCGCCGGCCAGCGGCGTACCGGGCGGCTTAATGTTCCCAATCATGATTCTCGGCGGGTTGCTGGGCAAGTTTTTTGCGGTGGGACTGGTGGAATTGAATGTGTTGCCGGAAGCGTATATCGCTTCGTTCGTATTGTTCGGCATGACCGGCATGTTTGTGGCCACCGTGCGGGACCCGTGGCTCGGCATGATTCTGCCTTTGGAACTTACGTGGATGCCGGATTTACTGCCGGCGGCGGTGATTATGAGTATGATTTGCTGGAAGTTGCCGGATTATTGCGGTTCAACACCGATTTACGAGGCGTTGGCAAAGCGAATTTTCCAGAAAGATGAATTGCAATAACTATAATCCGTGTTATATTAACCATGTGCTTTTATATTAATAATAAGATAACAGGTTTATATAACAATGGATATTCAGAAGTCGATTACTCATATTCTTACTGAAATCGGAGAAGATCCTACTCGTGAAGGCTTGGTGGATACTCCGAAAAGAGTGGAAAAAAGTTTTGAATTTTTAACTCGCGGTTATAAACAGAATTTAACCGCCGTGGTGAACGGAGCCATTTTCAGCAGCGACGCCGATGAAATGGTGATTGTGCGGGATATTGAATTTTTCAGCATGTGTGAACATCATATGTTGCCGTTTTTCGGTCGGGCGCATGTGGGATATATTCCGCAGGGTAAGATTATCGGCGTGAGCAAGATTGCCCGGATTGTGGACATGTTTGCCCGGCGGCTGCAGGTGCAGGAGAATCTGACTCAGCAGATTGCCGAGGCGATTATGGAGGTTTTGTCTCCGGAGGGCGTGGGCGTGGTGCTTACCGCCCGGCACATGTGTATGCAAATGCGCGGGGTGGAAAAACAGAATTCCGAGATGACAACCAGCAGTATGTTGGGTTCTTTCCGCCGTGAAGCCGAAACCAGAGCCGAATTTTTACAGCTTATTCAATCGAAATGAGAATATTAATTCAGCGTGTATCGGAGGCCTCGGTAACTATTGAACAGGTTACGGCGGGGCAAATCAACGTCGGCTTGCTGGTGCTGGTGGGGATTACTCATACCGACACGGAAAAAGATGTGGATTTTTTGGTGGATAAATGCGTGAATTTACGCATTTTTGAAGACGAAAACGGCAAAATGAACCGCTCCGTTCAAGATATTGACGGCGAGTTACTGATTGTGTCGCAATTCACCTTATATGGCGATGCCTCGCATGGCCGCCGCCCCGGTTTTACCGACGCCGCCCGGCCGGAAACGGCCATTCCATTATATGAGTTATTTATCGAAAAATGCCGCCATTGGGTGAAAAATGTGCAAACCGGCCGGTTTGGGGCGGATATGAAAGTGGCATTGCTTAATGACGGCCCGGTTACTCTAATGGTGGAGTCCCGCAAATGAAAAAACTTAATGTGGTGGTGCTGGGTTCGACCGGATCAATCGGGAAAAATGCGGTAAAAATATTGCAGAATTACCCGGATAAATTCCAGGTGGCCGGCTTGGTGGCCAGGAATAATATTGCGTTGCTGGCCGAACAGGGCGAAGCGTTAAAGGCCGGCTGGATAATGTCCACCGACAAATTACAGCAGAAAAAATTACACACGGTTTCGCCGCGTGCCGCCGATGGCGACTTGACCGAATTGATTTGTGATGACGCGGTGGATGTGGTGTTATGCGCCATTGTGGGAACCGCCGGACTGCCGCTGGTGCTGGCGGCGTTGGAACATGGTAAAAAAGTGGCACTGGCCAGTAAAGAGGTGCTGGTGATGGCCGGCGATCTGGTGATGGCACTGGCCAGAAACGGAAAAGGCAGTATTGTGCCGGTGGACAGCGAACATAGTGCAATTTTTCAATGTCTGTACCAGCGTAGCCGGAACGAAGTGGAAAAGTTGATTTTAACGGCCTCCGGCGGAGCTTTCCGCAATTTTACGGCCGAAATGATTGCCAACGCCACTTTAGAACAGGCTTTGGCGCACCCCACTTGGAATATGGGGCGCAAGGTTACCATTGACTCCGCTACGCTGATGAATAAGGCGCTGGAGTTTATAGAGGCCGGGTATCTGTTTGATTTTCCGGCGGACAAAATTACGGCGGTGATTCATCCGCAGTCAATTGTGCATTCTATGGTGGAGTTTTGCGACGGCAGTCTGGTGGCGCAGTTGTCTAATACCGACATGCGTTTTGCCATCGGGTACGGTTTAAGTTACCCGGAACGGCTGGACGGTAAGAGTTTGAAACGCCTGAAGTTTAATGAATTGGCGGCGTTGGAGTTTAAAGAAGTTGAGCGGAAAATTTATCCGTCGCTGGATTTTGCTGAGGCGGCGTTACGGGCGGGCGGTACTCTGCCCGCCGTGCTGAATGCGGCAAATGAGGTGGCGGTGGAAAAGTTTGCGGCCGGAAAAATTTCGGTTCCGCAGATTTGGCGAACGGTGGAAAAAACTATGCAGGCGCATAACGTAATGCGTTTGGAGTCGGTGGAAACGGCGTTGGCGGCTGATGGCTGGGCCCGCAGTTTTGCCGGAGCTTTGAAATTTTAACGAGTAAAGGAACTTACTGATTTATGGAATATTTGTCTATGGCCGGCTCGGCAATACTGGTGGTGCTGTTTTTCGGCATGTGTGTGTTTATTCACGAGCTGGGGCATTTTTTAGTGGCTAAATGGCGAGGACTCCATATTGTGGCGTTCTCGATCGGCTTCCGTAAAATTTGGGGTAAGAAAATTAACGGAGTGGAGTATCGTATCGGTTGGATTCCGGCCGGCGGATATGTGGATTTGCCGCAGATTGATACTACTGATACCCCTGTGGATGAAGAGGGTAACGAGTTGCCGCCGGCCAAGCCGCTGGATCGGTTGCTTACGGCGTTTGCCGGGCCGTTGTTCAATATTTTATTCGGTATGCTGCTGGGGTGCGTTATCTGGATTTGGGGTATGCCGCAGGAATCACCGAATTTTACCGAAATTGTGGTGAATGAAGTAATTGTGGATTCGCCGGAATATCGGGGCGGACTGCGCCCAAATGATGCGATTGTGGCGATTAACGGCCGGGAATTTGATTTGTCGTGGAAGCAGTTTACCAAGCGGATTTTATTTAATTTGGGCAAGGTTAATTTAACCGTGCGGCGTAATGGCGAACTGCTGAATGTGGAGTATTTGCCGGAAGCTAATCCGTATGTTCCGGCGGAGATTCGGCGGGAAGGATTGGCCATGCCGTTCTTCAGTCCTAAAATTCCGTTGTTAGTGAACCCGATGCCCAACTCTCCGGCGGCTAAGGCCGGACTGCGCGAAAATGATGCGATTTTACGTGTAAATGACAATGCGGTGGACAGTATGCCGGAGGTTAGTTTTATTGTTGCCGGAGCCGACGGCCAACCGGTTTATCTGGATGTTCGCCATGCCGACGGTACTGAAGAGTCAATAAATATAACGCCGTGCAAATGGAGTGAATTGGATGACGCTTATGCTGATGTACAACCGACGGGGCAGTTCGGTTTTTATTTAACGCAAAATGATTTGGATAAAATCGGGTTGAAAATTTCCGGAGTGGCGGCGTTTTCCCCCGCCGATGCCGCCGGAATTCAGAAAAATGATGTGTTGCTCAGCGTAAACGGCACTGTTATTGCGAATTTTGACAGTTTTAGAGATTCGGTAAAAGATGTGACGGCCGGGCAGAGTTACGAATTTATTGTAGACCGGGCGGGCGAACAGGTTAAGTTTGACCTTACTCCGGCCATGCTGAATGTATATGCCCTGGGCGTGTCGGCGGAATTTAAGGTGTATCCGTCGCCGTGGAAGCAGTTTACCGATGTGGTGGAAATGTCGTATTATTCGGTGCGCAATATCGGCGTGAATCTGGCGAATAAACTGAATTTAACGGAACAAGTATCGACGGTAAGTGCCAAAAATCTCTCCGGTCCGGTGGGGATTGTAAAGGTAATGTATTCGGCGTTTGACACGTCGCTGATTATGGGCGTGTTTGTGGTGGTGTTTATCTCGTTCGCCCTGGCCATTACCAACTTGCTGCCGTTGCCGGTTTTGGATGGCGGTCATATTTTGTTTGCGGTGATTGAACTGGTTTTCCGGCGGCCATTACCCAAAAGTTTTATTAAAATGCTGTCGATGGTGTTTGTGGTGTTGCTGATTGGCGGCATGGCGGCGGTAACCGTACTGGATGCGTTCCGCTTTGTGCCGGCCGATAATACTAAATTGGATAAGCCGCAGGTAATTTCAATCGACAATCCGGAAGTTAAAGGCGAAGTTCTTGAGGATTTACCGGCGGAATCCGGGGTGGAAATTAGCGAGGCGGATGATGTTTTGGCCAAATAAACGGATTTCCCGCCGGATTATGGTGGGGCAGGTGGCGGTGGGCGGCGGTGCCCCGGTCTCCATTCAGTCGATGACGAATACCGATACCCGCAATGCGACGGCAACCTTGGCTCAGATTAACGCCTTAGCCGCCGCCGGATGCGAAATTGTCCGGTGTGCCGTGCCGGATATGGCCGCCGCCGATGCCTTGGCGCAAATTGTGGCCGAATCACCGCTGCCGGTGGTGGCGGATATTCATTTTGACTATCTTCTGGCGTTACGCAGTATTGCCCATAAAGTGGCCGCCGTGCGGATAAATCCGGGCAATATCGGCAGTGAAGACCGGGTGCGGATGGTGGCGGAAGCCGCCGGAGCCGCCGGAATTCCGATTCGGATCGGCGCCAATTCCGGCAGTATTCTGCCCGAACTGCGGCGGAGTCTGCCCCCCGGTGAAGAGGGCGTGCTGGAAGGGTTGGTGCAGAGTGCGGTTTTACAGTGCAATATGCTGGAAAAATATGGATTTAAAGATATAAAAGTCTCGTTAAAAGCGTCGTCGGTACCGGTTACAGTAGAGGCGTGCCGCCGTTTTGCCGCCCGGACTGACTACCCGTTACATATCGGCGTTACCGAGGCCGGAACTCCGAAAAACGGCATTATCAAATCCGCCGCCGGTATCGGTTGTTTGTTGCTGGAAAATATCGGCGACACCATGCGGGTCAGCTTAACCGCCGACCCGGTGCAGGAGGTTTATGCCGCATTGCGGATTTTAGAGGCGGTGGGCTTGCGTGATGCCGCCCCCGATATTGTCTCCTGCCCCACTTGCGGCCGTACCGAAATTGATTTGGTTGGCTTGGCTAATCGGGTGGAAAATTATATTGACCAATGTAAAGCGGCCGGAAAACACTTTAATTTAAAGAAAGTGGCCGTGATGGGGTGCGTGGTGAACGGCCCCGGCGAGGCGAAAGAGGCGGAACTCGGCATTGCCGGCGGCCGTAATAAAGTGGTAATTATTAAGCATGGCGAAGTAGTTGCCACATTGCCGGAAGCCGAAGGCTGGGAACGCTTTAAGCTGGAATTAGACCAGTATCTGGATAATTAAAGGCGGTAAAATGAACATCATTATGGCGCCGGATTCGTTTAAGGGGGCAATGCGAAGCAGTTTGGTTGCCGAAAATTTGGCGGCCGGATGGCGGAAAAAACGCCCCGGTGATAAAATTTTTCTCTGCCCGTTAGCCGACGGCGGCGAAGGTACTTGCGAAGCGTTGACCAATGCGTTGCAAGGCAAAATAGTCCAATTAAATACGCACGATGCCTTAATGCGGCCCATATCCGCCGGTGTCGGGTTAGCCGGAGACACCGCAGTGATTGAGGCCGCCGCCGCCAACGGTATAGAATTATTGACTTCTGATGGACTTAATCCTTTAACCGCCAGTAGTTACGGGGTGGGTGAGTTGCTATTGGAGATGTTGACTTGGCCGGTGGCGCAGATTATTATCGGCATTGGCGGCAGTGCCACCGTGGATGGCGGAGCCGGGATGTTACAGGCGTTAGGCGCCCGATTTTTTGATGCCGACCAGCAGGAGTTGCCCCTCGGCATCGGCGGCGGTGATTTAATGAAGATTCAGTCCGCTGATTTTTCTCAACTGCCGTTGGCGTTAAATAAAATAAAATTGCTGGTGGCGTGCGATGTTACCAATCCATTGACCGGGGCGAATGGGGCGGCCACGGTTTTTGGCCCGCAAAAAGGGGCAACGCCAAAGATGGTGCAGATTTTGGAGCAGAATTTACAGCATTGGTTTAAAATTTGCGGAGCCAAAACAGAATTGCCGGGCGATGGGGCGGCGGGCGGAATCGGTTTTGCCTTACGCCAAATTTTGTCCGCCCAAATTGCGTCGGGGGCGGAGTTGATTATCAATGCCGCCCGACTGCCGGAACTTTTAGCCACGGCCGATTTGATTATTACCGGCGAGGGATGTTCCGATTTGCAGACCTTACAGGGGAAACTTTGCCGTATGGTAAGTAAAAAAGCCGCCGAATTTAACGTGCCGTGCGTCTTGTGTTCCGGCGCAATCGGGCGTAACTCTGCGGCGTTGTTTGACCATTTTGCCGCCGTTTTCAGCATTGCCGCCCGCCCCGGCACTTTGACCGAGGCGATGGCGGATACCGCCGAAAATTTACAAAATATGGGCGCAAATCTGGCCGGAATTTTTCAGCATTGAGCCCCTCCTGATTTTCCTATCGTCCGCCCCGTGGCGGCTTATATGGCGCATTTATCGGTTTGGGGCGGGGCATCATATAATTTGGATTGTCCGGCGTGCGGTGAATAATCGGCGAGGTGACTCCGGGCTGTAAATCCATTAGAATTTTCGGCTCCGGATTCGGCCGCATTACCGGTGGCGGCGGCGTAGTTAAGACTATGGCTCTGGACTCCGGCCGCGGCTTGACCACCGGGTGCATGTCTCCGGGCGGAATCAACACAGTCGGCGGAGTTTTTTGCACGGAAACCGGTTCCGTTATCGTTGCCGTTGTCGGCGGCGTTGTCGCCGTGCTGGAGGGTGATGAGTAGGTTGGCATTACCATAAACGATTCAGTCTGGGCATGACACCCGGCAACGGACAATACCGCCGTTGACCAAATACAAAACATACACATATTAATTTTAGCCATACATCCTCAACTTAAAGCATATTTTTATAGCAATCCAGGTAAAATCTGTAATTGTTTATGCGTAATCGGCTTGTTTAAAACTGCTGAAAAATGTGATAAATCAAAATTATTCCGGCAGTCGGTGTCGGCGGTAACCGCCACAATCGGCACGGCGGCAAACTCCGGCAGAGCCCACACTGCGGCGGCAAACTCCGCACCGTTCATTTCCGGCATCCATAAATCGGTAAGAATTATCTGCGGTTGAAAATCGCGTAGCATGTCCAACGCCTGCCGACCGGAAGCGGCGGTTTTTACTGCCGCTCCACACCTCTTTAAAATAGCGTTTAACACGGCGATGTTCATTGGCAAGTCATCCACCAGCAGAATTTTTACCTGATTAAGGTCAAACTCTTTCTGTTGCTTGATTTTGGCCGAGTGCGTATTCGGTGGCGGTGTAATAAAGCGCACATTATGAAATGATATGGTAAAACGACTGCCCCGTTCCAGTTCGCTTTCCAAATTCAATTTGCCGCCCATTTTCTGAATCAGGCGCAACGCAATCGCCAACCCTAATCCGGTGCCGTTATTCGTGGAGTGAGTGCCTTTTTCGGCATCTACCTGAATAAAAGGTTCAAAAATCCGTTCCCGATCCTGCGGCGCAATGCCGCGGCCGGTGTCAATAATATGGATAGTCAGAATACCGGTATGATTTTCATTGCGTTCAAAATGAATTTCCAGCATTACACTGCCGTGAACGGTGAATTTAATGGCGTTGCCCACCATATTCAGCAACACCTGCCGCAAGCGTAATTTGTCCATTAAAATATGCGGCATGTCCGGCGGAAATTTTATATTTAAGGCCAAATTGCGTTCCTCCGCCCGCAGACGGAACAGGTCATTAATTTCATTACACAATTCCGGAATATCCAATTCCATCGGTATTAACTCCAGCTGGTCCGCTTCTATTTTAGACAGGTCAAGCACATCATTAATCAGTTGCAGCAGATTTTGCCCGGCCTGATTGATGTTAGTTAGATACTCATTGCGTTCTGTTTCCGGCAGTAACTCCTTTTCCAGCAGGTCGCTAAAGCCGATTACGGCATTAAGTGGCGTGCGGATTTCATGACTCATGGTGGAGAGGAAGAAACTTTTGGCCTGACTCGCCGCTTGTGCGGCTTCCATGGCCGCTTGTTGCTGCCGTCTGCTTTCATTAATTTCGGTAATATCCACAAAGGTTTCCAGAATATTTGCCAGTTTGCCGTCGCCGAAAATCGGTTGCGTGGTAACTTGATAGCGACGATTCAGAATATCCATCTCCTGCTTGTGCGGCTGCAAGTCCTGTAAAGTTAAGGTTACCGGGCAGTTTGCCGGCGGCGTTTCGCACTGACAAAATACATTACAGCAACGCATTTCAATGACATCACGTTCCGAACGCCCGCTTAGTTTTACCGCCGCCGGATTTACGGCGGACAAATTAAAGTCAGAACCATGCAGCATTAACGGAATATCCAACGTGTTAAGAATCAACCACTTTTCCCGTTCGCTATTTTTAGCGTTCTTGCGTTCACGCTCCCGTTCCAGCAGAACTTGAATAATTTGCGCCGCCGAGACTGTGATGTTTTCCGCATACGGATTAGCTCGATTTAAACTCATGTAAAAGAAGCCCCAAAACCGCTTGCCGTACCAAATGCCGCAGGCAATAATTTGATTACAATTCGGCGTGGCGGTAAAGATTTTCAATTCATTTAATAGTTTCTCGGCACTGGCGTCGGCGGTGGTTAAATCAATATTAATCACCTGCCCGGACTGCAGTTGAGTAAAGACCTGAGTGATTTTATTGATGTCAAACTGCTTTAGTACAACCGAATTATGTTTTTCCGGCCAAAATTCGATACAGCGCATATTTTTAGTTTGTTCGCTATACATGTATACCGCGCAGGAGTCGGCGGCAATATATTCGCCTACCGACTTAATGATTTTTTGCATTGCCACTAAATAATCACTGTTTATCACCATGGTTTCCAGACAACTTTTTACAATGCGATCCTGTTCTATATAATTCTGCAGCATCTGATTGGCAACGGCAAGTTCATGATGTTTAGTCTTCAATTGCGTGCGATGACTATCCAATTCGGTAATATCGGTCAGCGTTTCAACTATATATATCAAGTTATGTTCCGCATCAAAAATCGGCTTGGCGGTTATAGACAATACATGATTGTTATGTTCAATTTTTATGGAATGTTCCAGTTTATCGGCCAGAACTTGGCGCACGGCACAGAAATCCGGCGGCTGTTTGTCGGGGGATTTGCAAACATCAATACAGCATGGCCGGTTTAACTTATCGTCCGACAAATTGAAAACCTTGCGGCAACTGGAGTTTATGGCGGCCACCGTATAATCCGGGCGCACAATCATCACCGGAATCGTGATGGCATCAAACAACTGCGTCCGAAAATGTTCCAGATTAACCATAAATTCCAGTTGGTCATGGTGGCTTATGGCCAGTTGAATTACCTTACTGCACTGCTGTAGGATAAAGGTAAATAAATTACTGTCATTCTTTTGTTCGACAGCAAAGTCCACCCCTAAAAATCCCCATAATTCACCGGATTTAAACAATGGCAGCAGGAAAATTGCCCGTAAATCCGCCGGTTGCCAGAATTCGCTGAAGCATTCCATGCCGTCGGGCGGAGAATTCAAATCCGGGATAATGACATTTTTATGTTCGGCAAGCTCCTTATACCAGTTGCCGCCAACGGTAATCGGGAACATGTTGACACTGTCGGAACGGGTGATACCGGCAATTTTATTCCATTGCGCCAGACAATTTGCTTTATGATAATTATTCTGATAGGTAAAAATATAGGCGTTATCCGCGGTAATATTTACGGCTATTTCGGCTAAAATATCATTTAAGATATCCGGTTGTTCCGGCTTGGCGTGTTCAATAATCGCCATAATCTTATGGACAATGCTGAAGGCCAAACTATTTGATTGGTTTTTCTGGATAAGTTGCCGCTTGACGTCCTGCCAATCATATTTTTCCGTAACATTTTCCACAATGCCAATCAGCAACGGTTTATTATCGGTGGTGTTAATCAGCATTTTATGAATATGCTGAATCCGGGTTTCGCCATTTTTATTGATAAAACGTTCAACGGCATTAAACGGTTTACCGCTGGCGGCGATTTCCAGATCCTGCCGATGAAATTCCTGCTGATGACCGGGCAGGATATCCAGTTCCAAATCATTTTTACCTAAAATCTCGGCGGTGGCAAACCCGGTATGTTCCGCCATTGCATGATTCCAAATCAGATAACGGAAGTCATTATCCGGCTGTTTGGCCATAATGCCGATGGGCAGACTGTCAAAGATAGTTTGCAGAATTTCATTATTACGGTGTTCGTATTGTTTGTTTTCTTCCAGCGTGGCGGCATCCACCGATACGCCAAGCAGTAATTTGCGCCCGCCGGAGGTGGTGATGATTGATTTATGGGTACGGAGAAACTTTTTTCTGCCATCCGGCATATCCCGCCATTCGTCGAAAATATGCTGAATATGTTGTTCGGCGGCCAGGTCATTTGCCGCCAGCGTGTCTGCCGCATTCGGGAATAACTCGTGGTCTGAGTGATTGATAATCTGTTCCGGCTCCAACCCCAGTAAGGTGGAGTATGCGGTGTTGCACATGCAGTATAAACTGCCGTTGGTCAAGTCTTTAGCAAATGTTGGCGTGGGTAGTGCATTCAACGTGTCGTGCAATATTTCTTCTGCATCGCAGCGATTTACTTTTTGGTGTTCGGCCTCGGTGGTGTCTTGAATTACGGCAAATGCGGTATTACTGTCTGCCTGGAATAAAACGGCGGTCAGCGTGTAATAATGCAGAGTGCCATAATAGTTGGAACGGTATTTTATGCAAATTTCCGAAACCTCGCCCTGCCACAACCGATTGAGCTGGCGGGAAAATTCCGGCCAGTCATCCGCCATAACCCAATCAAGCGGCGGCAGTAGCCGGCCATTGTTCATCGGCCAATTTCCAGATTGCGCCAGTGCCGAAATTTCACCATTATCTTTTAGTTCATAGTAACCGGAAGCGGATAATTTGGCGATGGTGTCCAAACTTTGTTTTAAGGCGGCGGTTTGGGCGTTTTGAGCAAAAAATGCGGTAACATCTCTGAACGCCACTACCACGCCGCAGATTTGTTGGTCATTGTTCCGCAACACGTTAATGGTATAAGTGATCTTATATTGCCGTTTTCCGGCAATAAGAATAAAATGCTGACTGGTACTTTCTACCGGTGGTTTGCCGGTGGCGATGGTATATGCAATCGGGTCTGTTACATGCAGACGGCCGGAATCCAGAAGGCAGAAAAATTCATTGGCTTTTTTGCCGAGCAATTCATCCGGCGGGGTGTTGAAAATCGCCGCCGCCGCCGGATTGACAATTTGAATATAACCATCGGCATCGGTGGAAAAAACACCATCGCCAACGGTATACAAGGTTTTTTCCAGTTCAATGGCGGTTTTTTCCCGCTGACGCCGCTCGTTCTCCAATTCGGTAACATCCTGCGACAGCCACAGCACCAGATTTTTCCCAAACGCTTTTTGCGATAATGGGGATAAGGTGATTTTCCGCCACCGGTCTTGATATGCGTAATAAGAGTTGAAAATTTTACCGGTAGCTAATACTTTATGTATACCGTTTATCAATAGTTCGGTATCTATGTTGGTGAAATCGCTGATGTGCAGGATTTTTTTGTTGCGCAGAAACTGAGGCGCATTGGCTTCCAAACGGCAGAATTTTATTTCTCCGGCCCGATCCACTACTACAATGCTGGCCGGCAGAGTGCCATATAAAGCGTCGTTCCGCATTAAAAACCGGCGTTTACGTTTTATCCACAATATCTGCAGTGCCAGCCCCGCCAACACCGCCAGCAGAATCAATAAAATTAAGGTATACGGCAGATATTGCCGGTAACGGTTTGCGGTGGACAACTTAGCCGGAGCATTGAAAAAATGCGTACCGGCCGGTAAATATTCCGGTGGAATGTTGTAACGCTGCAGGGCATTGTAGTCTACTGTCGCCACCTCGGCAACTATTGTTGGCGGCAGGCTGGATATATCAGCATTTTGCAATGCCTGCATGGTGTAGTCGGCCAAATCAATCCCCAACTGTTCGCCGCTGGAGGCTAACCCCGCGGCGGCTCCGAATTTTATAAAACTGTCCCGTATGGTAAATATCGGCCCCGGACTGGACTCCCGGATGCGGTGTAAAAGATTTAACGTGTTGCCCGGTCTGGCCTCGTACTGATTGTTCCAACCGGTAAAGATGACAAATGATTCGGGCGGCATTTTGGCTAATCGGGCCAGGAGTGCGTCTATGGTTGGAAAGTCGCTGTTATTAAACAACAGCATCTCCGGCTTGCGTTCCGGCGGATAGCTTTGGCCAAAAAGTTGACGCAGGGTTCGGCCTAAATCATTATCGTCGGTAATAACGGCAAACTGTTTGGCATCAGGGCATAGCTTTAGGGCAAACTCAATATTTTTCAGCGGCGTAAACTGGCGTTTAAAGCCGGTTAAACGGCGATGTGCGGCTTCATCGGTGGGGATGGAACTTTGCAGGGCGGTATAAATTACATAGGTGGCTTCCGGCAAGGCGGGAATATAGGGCTTTAAGGTCAGATAGGCGTTGTCATCTATAGTTAAAACAATATCAAAAAAGCCATTTTTTAACAATTCTTCATATTGAGTCAACCGCTCTCCGGCCGGACTCCGCCGCGGCAAATTGGTGTTTAAATTGACATAGGTTATCTGATACGGAATTGGACTGCGGGCTAAATGACTGAATAAATTTTCTGTAATTCCATAAAAATTGTCATAGTATTGATTATATGAACTGATTAATAGAATCTGT
>CAZEHZ010000045.1:0-17560 GCA_964512385.1 uncultured Victivallaceae bacterium
CGCCAATTTGCCGTGGCGCATAATTTCCAATGCCGACTGCAAATTGCCTTTATCCAGCATTTGCTGAGCTTCAGCCACTACCCGGTTAGATGATAATGCGGCTGAAATATTATCAAACATTAAATTTTCGCCATTCGTCATGCGGTATTTTTTAAACTGTTCAACCGCCGCCATATAATCTTGACTCTGCATACTGCGGAACATGCGGGCAAGCAACTGTATGTCCCCCAGCGGCGGATCCGGTGGAACGACCTCGGAGTCGGAACAACCGGTCAGCATCAGGGCGGCAATACCAAGTAAAATAGATATAAAAGTTTTCTTCATAACCTTATTCTGCATTATAATTTTTTAATAATGTAATAACATAACCCGCATATAGAAAAATAAAAGCATAAAAATAAAAAAACTCCGAATGTTTGCACAAACGGAGTTCTTAACAAACCTGAATCGGTAAGATTAACGGGCGTAGTATTCGATTACGCTCATTACGTCTACGCCGTTCTGGATTTCATCCAAAGCGGGTACGCGCACCAAAGTGGCTTTCAAATTATCGCGATCAACTTCGACATAAGCCGGAACCGTGCAATTGCTGCTCTTGGCAACTTCGGCGATAGCCGGAGACTTTTCGGCATTAATGCTGATTACCGAACCTTCGGCAACCTTATAGCTGGAACGGTCAACACGCTTGCCGTTTACCAGAATATGGCCGTGGTTTACATACTGCTTGGCCGCAAAAACGGTCTTAGCAAAACCGGCACGATATACTAAAGAGTCCAAACGAACTTCCAAGCTCTGAATCAACTTGTCGCCAGCCTGACCAGCCCCGACTTTAGCCTTCTGGTAAGCAATGCGCAACTGCTTTTCAGAGATGCCGTAGAAACCGCGCAACTTCTGTTTTTCCTGCAACAAGGTACCATAGGTGGACAACTTGATGCGCTGGGTTTTACCGTGCGGACCAGCCGGGAACGGACGCTTTACACTCGGACACTTCGGATCATTCCAAAGGCACTGACCAATACGACGGCACAACTTGTGCTTGGCTCGACTTGCAGTAGACATAATTAAATATCCCTTCTAAAAAATAGAGTTTTAATCCGCAGGATATGAAACGGGCACCTGACCATTTCTCCTATGCCACAAAAACTACGCATTAAACACGGCCGGGCAACAAACAACTGCCACCCACAAAATAACAACCAATCGCCACTTGCAACCACTGCTTCCGGCAACCACTGCTTCCGGCAACCAACTGCTTCCGGCAACCAACTGCTTCCGGCAACCAACTGCTTCCTGCAACCAATATTAAATACGCAACCCTTGACGGCCAACCCTCAGGTGTCAAGCCCAATCGATGGGGCCTGAGTGCTGTACGGAAATATATGGTGTATAATATAGGTGAAAAAAGGGAAAAAGCAAATAAAAAAACTTGAGAAAATGGAAAAAAAGGGTATATTGATGGGGGAAGAAAGTAAAAAGAGGGTGAAAATATGGAAATAGAGAGAAAAGAACAGCCGACGGCAGAAGATTTGTTGGAAATTTTACAGATATTACGCTCGCCGGAGGGATGCCCATGGGACAGGGAACAAACCGCAAAGACGCTGAAAAAATATTTGATTGAAGAAACTGCAGAGTTGGCCGATGCGGTGGAGGATAATGACCCAGCCGGAATCTGCGAGGAGGCCGGCGATGTGCTGATGAATTTGATGATGCAGTGTTTGGTGGCTGCGGAACAACAGCAGTTTACTTTTGCCGACGCCGTAAAATCTGAATACGAAAAAATGATTCGTCGGCATCCGCATGTATTTGGCGACCAAGCGGTAAAAAATAGCACCGAGGTTATCGGATTGTGGGATAAAATTAAGGCGGCGGAACCGGAAAAAGCCAGTCGGGAATCGGTGCTGGACAGCGTGCCGCGTGCCTTGCCCGCCTTGCTTAGAGCCGGAAAATTGCAGAAAAAAGCGGCGAAATGCGGGTTTGACTGGCCGGATGCGGACGGAATTATCGACAAAATTCAAGAGGAGCTTGTCGAAGTGAAAGAGGCCTTGCAGGAGGGCAGTGAAGCGCATATTGATGAGGAAATCGGTGATTTGCTGTTTGCTGTGGTGAATCTGGCCCGATTCCGGAACCGCTGTGCCGAGGAGTTATTGCAGCAGGCAAACCGGAAATTTACCAGTCGATTTAAAATTGTGGAGCAGAAAGTGAACAGCTCGGAACGGACATGGGGGGATTTTTCGGCCGCTGAATTGGATAATTTTTGGAATGAAGCTAAGAAATTGTCGGTTACAACGGAACTTTAACGGTTTTCAACTGGTCTTATAAAGCAACAATAAAAAATTTTGCAGTTTTTTAGGTTTTGACATTGTTTTTTGAGCCGGAGTGGATTATATTCCCTCTCAGTAAGTTTAATTGGAATTTTTAAGGACAGCATGAGACACTTAATCATCATAGGCCTGATTGCCGCACTGGTTTCAGGCATGTTTTATACTCAGAAAGCCGAGGCTATTGACCCGGTTACAATTGCAATTTTAGCCCCGATCGCCTTAAAAGCCGCAAAAATCGCCGCTCCGTATGTAATCCGCGGCTTGAAATGCGGTGCGGTGGGAATGCTGGAAATGGGGGTGGATGTTTTGAAAATTTTACTGCTCCCGTTGGGCGTGCTGGAGGTGGTTCTGCTGTGGCCGTTCGGATTACTGCAAAGCGGCTTCGGCCATATTGTACAAGGCGGCTGGGCGCCTTTTGCCTTGGTGGGCGACACGTTGTTGCTGCCGCTGAGATTCTGCGGAATAGACGTTTAACGGCTTTTTGAGCCGTTTTTTACCATTAAACACTAATAAATAATCGATAATATGGCAAAAATATATGCACTGAAATCTAAGCTGAAGCGGCAGGACATGGAAGATATGCGGTCACTTTTAAGCGCGTGGTATGGTTCTGAACAGGCGTATCTGGAAGTGGCGGAACATGCTAAAGTGCCAACCATGGCCGCCGGAGATATTGCCGCCGACATTCTCAGCCAGGTGGCCGGCGCCGATGCCGGAAAGTTTATTGAACTTGATGAATGTTTTGCCGACATCATGGGGCATCCATTAAATAAGTTCACCAAATTGAACAGTTTAAAGCACGGTGTGGCTTATATTGAAGTGAGTCATCCGGCTTGGATGGTGGAGCTGGAACGGCTCAAACCGCAACTCATCGCACGGATAAATGAGCATTGCAACCGGAAAATTTGTGTGGATTTAAGATTCATGCCCGGCGGCCGCAGTTAATACTTTGCCACGGCATTTATAACATAATCAGCCGATAATACAAATGGGGATTTTTGTTGTAGACAATACAGCCGGTTTTGCCGTATCGACTAATCAGATATTTTTGAATTTATATGCAGTATGACCGGTCAACGGCTCAAAGCCTAGCGAACGGTAAAAATTTTCCGTTCCCGGCACGCCTACCAGTCCAATCCAGTCAACGCCGGATTTTTGCAGTTCCGCCACCAGTTTGGTGACTATTGTCCGCCCGATACCCTGTTTACGAAAAGCGGAACGAACGGTAATATCTTGAATATAGGCATCGCTTACAGCGTCGGTAATCGCCCGTCCCATCCCCAATAAAACCTTGCCTTCCACCGCTCCAATCCAAAGCGATGAGGACAATGTTTTTACGATGAATCCGGAATCTTCCGCCTCGTTCAGCCAACCGGCCTCACGGTAAAGCTCCGCCATTTGCGCAGCCCATTCCGGCGAAAGTTTCCGATATTCAATCATGGCATTCCTTCAACTAATGCATTATAAAATAACGCAGGCAGATGTAGACCGAAGCCGCAATCATCGAGAAAATCGTTACCGGAACCCCGTACACCATAAAGGTTTTAAAGGACACCTTTAAGCCGGCTTTTTCGGCAATTCCTACCGTAACCAAGTTGGCCGCCGCCCCTACTAACGTACCATTACCGCCCAGGCAAACCGCCAACGCCAAACCCCACCACAGCAACTGCTGCAGCGGCACGTCATTCTGAAACGCCGGAGCGCCGGAGAGATATAAGGACACCACGGCCACCATCGCCGCCGTGTATGATACGTTATTCGTAATCGCCGCCGCAATACCGCTGACCCACATTAACGCCAGAATAAATACCAGCGGATGCCACGAATAAGTGCCTTCCAGTAATTGCCCGATTTCATTCATCAGTCCGGCGTATTCGGCGCCACGCACCAAAATGAACAAACCAAGGAAGAAGAACAGTGTACTCCATTCAATCTTTTCCAGCGCATGGTCAACATTAACCTTGCAAATCAACAACGCCAAAGCCGCTCCCGTCATCGCCACTACGCAGGGCTGAATGCCAACCACGCTGTGCATTAAAAAACCGACAATCGTCAAGCAGATTACAATCACGCCGCGATACATATTACTCCAGTCGGTAATGGCGGCCTTTTCGTCCAGCTCCATAATTCTGGCACGCTGTTCCACGGTAACGTGCATCTTCGGCCCGTACCAGAACTTTAAGACTACGCAGTAAATAATCATAAATACGGCAATAACCCAGCCCAGATTCAAGAGAAATTCCAGAAAACCCAAATTAGCCACCGACCCGATAATCAGGTTCGGTGGATCCCCGATCAAGGTGGCCGTACCGCCAATGTTGGACGCCATCGTTTCCGCCATTAAGAACGGCAGTGCCGGCAAGCCCATTTCCGCCGCCACAATCAAGGTTACCGGGGCAATCAACAGCACCGTGGTTACGTTATCCAGAAAAGCCGACAACACCGCCGTGGCCGCCACCAGCAAAATCATGGTGCGAATCGGCGAGCCTTTAGCCACTTTTGCACACTTAATCGCCACATACTGAAACACGCCGGTTCCACTTAACAAGTTCACCAGCAACATCATACCGGCCAAGGTAAAGATAACGTCAAAATTCACATACCGGGCATAAAAGTCCAGCGAGTGATTGGTGGCCAGCGCCTCCAGTTCATGAGTAAGCCAACTGGGGGTTTCGGCAAAAAACAATCCCTTGTTGTGCGGGCCGGGTAACACAAACAGCAACATTAAGCTGGAACCGACTAATGCGGCGGTTGTTTTGTGTATTTTTTCCGATGCGATTACCACGTATGTACCAAAAAACACTACGGTGGCAAACCAAAAACCAAATGATTCCATAACAAAAAACTTTCTTTAATTAACCACGCAATACTTTGTGTACAATATTATTTATACCAATCACGCCTAACAGGTGATTGTCTTTATCCACCACAAAACCGGCACGACTTTCACGACGCACCAGACGGATGGTGAACTGGATTAACGGCGTTTCATTGGTCAACACCATTTTTACCGGTTGAACATAATCCTGTACCTTCAAATTATTTTCGCTTTTAAAAATATTTTCAAACACTTCAAAACTATTCAAAAAGTTCAGATTTTCCATCATAAAAATATATTCCGGGATAAACGAGCGGATAATTTCCACCGCATCAATCTGCCCCAGCAAATGATTTTCGCTGTCCACCACCGGCAGTACCTGACGGGCTTCACGATAAAAAGTGTCCAACGCATCCGCCAGCGAATCGCCGATATGAATTACCGGCACATCGGTAGTCATTAAATCTTCCGCCGTAATATTTTTATTGATCAACACATTGTCGTCGGCCAATTTGGTCAATACCGCCATGCCGTCCTGACAGGCGGTAACCTCGTCAATCTTGCCCGGCCGCATTAAATAACGGGAGAACGCCGCCAGCGCCTTAAGATAACTGGCCGATGTACTCTCGCTGATTAACGACATAATGATGACTTTAGTGTCCGTGGTATCGTCTTCTTTTAACCGCACCGGAGACTCCGGAATACCCACCAGGATGTACAAATCATGCAACTCCGCCGAACGCATATGCGGCAACGCCACACCCATGGAATACGGAATGTGCAAATCATCTTCACGCCGCATCATTTCTTCCGTAAATAAATCGACCTTTACAGTTTCGCGCATTTGCGATTCTGCCATTTTCAGCATGTTGCTGTACAACTCCTGACGGGTTGTACCCGGCAACCGGCAGAAAACCAATGCCGGATTTAAGATAGAGGCCAGTTTCATAGGAATATCTCCCAATCTGTTTTTTATAAATAATTTTCAGTCCGCCGGACATTTACCAACGGACTGAACGTTCAAACCAACACCTTTACAACGCTTGTAATTACATGCGATCCACTACGGCCTGCGCAAAAGCCGAACAGCTTAATTCTACGGCATCTTTACCCATTAAACGGGCAAAGTCATAAGTAACCTGCTTGTCCTTAATCGCCTGCTCGATACCTTTGGTCACCAGATCCGCCGCCTCGCCGTAACCGATATAGCGCAACAGCATTTCGCCGGACAACGCCAGACTGCTGGGATTCACCTTGTCCAGCCCCGCATATTTCGGTGCCGTGCCATGCGTGGCTTCAAACACCGCATGACCGCTGACATAGTTGATATTAGCCCCCGGAGCGATACCGATACCACCCACGCAGGCCGCCAAAGCGTCCGACACATAATCGCCGTTCAAATTCAGAGTGGCAATTACGTCGTACTCCGCCGGACGGGTTAAAATCTGCTGTAAAAACGCATCGCAAATGCAGTCTTTTACTAAAATTTTGCCTTCCGGCGGGTTCCAGTCGCAATCCGCCGCCGGAATCGCTACATCGGCATATTCCCGACGCACCAAATCATAGCCCCAGTTCTTAAAGCCGCCTTCGGTAAACTTCATAATATTGCCTTTATGCACCAATGTTACATTGCGGCGTTTATTGGCAATCGCATATTCCATTGCGGCACGCACCAAACGTTCGGTACCCTCTATGCTCACCGGTTTAACCCCGATACTGCTGCATTCGGGGAAGCGGATTTTGGTAACTTTCATCTCTTCGGTCAGGAATTTGATGACTTTTTCCGCCTCCGGCGTACCGGCCATCCATTCGATACCGGCGTAAATGTCTTCGGAGTTTTCCCGGAAGATTACCATGTCGGTCTTTTCCGGCTCTTTTACCGGTGAAGGCACGCCTTCAAAATAACGCACCGGGCGCAGGCAGACATATAAATCCAGCATTTGGCGCAAAGCCACGTTTAAAGAACGGATTCCGCCGCCCACCGGAGTCGTCAGCGGCCCTTTAATTGCCACTAAATATTCTTTGATGGCAGAGACGGTTTCATCCGGCAACCAGGTATTTTCGCCATAAACGGCGTTGGCTTTTTCACCGGCAAAGAGTTCCATCCAGGCAATCTGGCGTTTACCGTTATAGGCTTTGGCCACGGCGCTGTTCCAAATGTGCATACTGGCGCGGGTAATATCCGGCCCGATGCCGTCGCCTTCAATAAAGCCGATAATCGGCCGGCTGGAAAGTTGAATTTTCCCATTGCCGTCAACGGTTAATTTTTCACCGTCCGGCACCACAATTTTCTGAAAGTCCGCCATTGTCAAACCCTGTTGTTTTTTGTTCATAAAAAAATTTCTATTAATATACCACGAAAACCCAACATATCAAGCCGACAAACAAGCTAATTTTTACGCAAAAAGATCCACCGCCACTTTTTCGGCCGAGCCGGGCAAATCCTTAAGAATGGACTTCAGCTCCTTCTGAGTACAAATTTCACGAATTTTTGCCCAATCCGGCGACCGCCGCCGCCAAACCGTGGCCGACTGCAAATCTTCCGGCAAATCGTCCCGCAGGGCAATCAACTTCCGGTTTTTCTCCACTATCTCACGCCCCGCCAGCAGTTTTTCCCGTGATTTTGCCGAACTTACCAGTTCCGGGTTCTCATAAAATTCCGCCAGACTGCCGACCTCATTTAAAATTACGGCCGCTGTCTTTTTACCAATCCCGGCCACGCCGGAAATATTATCGGCGGTGTCGCCAAGCAAGGATAGATAATCCACTATCTGTTCGGGCCTTACCCCAAATCCTTCCACCACCTGAGCCGCCTGCCAGCGTTCAAACCCGGCCGGTTTGCAGGGGCGGTATAAACTGACATGTTCATTCACCAGCTGCGCCAAATCCTTATCGCTGGAGATTATGGCGGTGGCGGAGTCGGCAAAATGCTTTACCGCACCGGCAATCAAGTCATCGGCTTCAAAATTATTCTGCTCCACAATCGGCCAGCCGAAAGCCTGCGCCAAATCACGAATCACCGGAATTTGCGCCAACAGCTCCGGCGGAGTGGGCGACCGGTTGCCTTTATATTCCGGCGCAATTTCCAGCCGGAACGCCACTTTGCCGCAGTCAAACGCCATTGCGCCTAATGTACTTGGATAATCCCGTTCCAGTTGCAGTAGCAGTTTTGCAAATGCAAAAATGGCGTTGGTGGGTTCGCCGCGGGAATCCGTCAAATGCATAATTGCATAAAACCCCCGAAAAATCTGCGAATAGGCATCCACCAGCACCATTTTCATAATCCGATATTCCTTAAAATTTAGTCCAGCGGTGAATTATTCACGCACTTTGGGTAACTTTTCCTGACTTTCGATACCGGCTTTCACCGCCTCGGCTTCCGGCTTGGTCAAAGTCTGCACTTCATCCAGATTGACGCCGGCTTCGGTCTTAGTGGCTTTAGGCCCCGGATTGCTGTCCGGGTCGCTGCCCAACACGTTTTCCACCGTATTTTGCGACTTGTTGTAATACTGGGAGAAGTTCACGGTTTCAGGAATCTCTAAATCATTATACCCGCAGGCGTTAATTACGTTAGAGGTATCGCAGGCGGTCATGCCGTTATAATTGTTTAATTCAGACTGCACAAACTTAGCGGTGTTCGGCGTATCCGGCAACTGCACGGTATTGGCGCTGGACACAATCAATTCCAGCGGTTTGTCCGACACATTAAACATAGACACATTCTGCCCCGCCGGAATAAACGCCGCATACCCCACCGTCATCGGAGTGCGGAAGTTGTTCATCTGCAGTACCGCATTGCCGGACACTACATACACCATGCGCCATTCGTTATTACAACACTCGTAACATACGGTTCCGGCGTCTACGGTATAAGATTTGCTGTTAAATTCTGAACCCGGTGCAAAATCAAAGAATTTTTCATATTGCGCCGGCAAATCGGCGGCAGTCAACTGTGCGGAAAGGCTCTTAACCGTTAACGCCTCCCGACTGCCCGGGAAAGTAAGCTGTTGCGGTTCAGTAACCGAGCCAAGGCATCCGGACATGCCCAAAACGGCGGCGGTCAATACGCCGGTACAAGTCAATTTCAACATCGTTTTTTTCATAATCGGTCTCCATATTTCTAAAGTTCTAAAATAAAATCATTGCTAATATAACACCAATTTGACGCTTTTCCAGAAGCATTTATGTTATTATCATGCAACTTTCTGCCAAATTTTTATTTTTTGGCTTGCAATTAACCCGAAAAAGCATTATTTTAGAACTGAACGCTTATGGAGGATGTTACGTATGAAACGATTTTTAATTTTATTGTCTCTGTGCTTCGGTATCTTAAACACATATGCCGATACCAACAAAATTGCCGGAAATTTTGACTTTTTACCGGAAGTTTTAGCCACCGCTTTTGATCAGGATATCACTAAGGCGGAACTTATTAAGTATGTTCAGGATAATCCGGAGGAAGTGCCGGAGTGGTTGCCGGCGCCGTATAACCGCCGTCAAGCCGCATTGCTGGCCAAAAATTTTGTTGACATGCGTGAATTGAGCATCGGGGCGGCGGCAAACGGTTTTAAGCTCTCGGCGGAACTTGCGGCCGAATATCTGCGCAAAGAGGTGGCGGAACTAACCGAAGACGAACGCGCCGAACTGGATCAATATTTGAAAGATAATAATTTGAACTTGGACGGTTATATCAATACTTTTAAAAATTCCGCCGTTGTTCAGCAACAGGCGGCGGATGCCGCATATATGGACTCTTTAGCCAAGTATTACCTGATTACCGATGAGGATTTGCAGAACTACTATAAAGAACATTTGGAAGATTTTATGCCCCGCGACGCCGATACCGTATCTTATATACATATAAAACTGGTTGACAGCCCCAAAAATGTGCCGGGCCGCCCCAAGGCGTTTGTGCTGGCGAATGAAATTTTTGAAAAATTAAATCAGGATGTGGACTTCTATCTTTTGGCGCAGGCATACAGTGCCGACAACTTGTCTAAAGACGATTCGCACGTTCTGCCCCGCATGGGAGTACCTAAGAAAATTCTGTCGGTTTACGATACGCTGGCCACTCCGGGCGAATACTCCAAACCTTTTGAGATGGGCGGAGCCTGGTATATTATCCGCAAAGAGTTGCTACCGGTAAAATCTTTTGAACGGGCTAAGAATGACATTATAAGGATTTTACGCAAACAACGTTTCGGAGATGCCCAAACCGCATTGCATTCATTAAGTAAATTGAAGTTAAATTTTGAAACTGAAGACAATCCTGATGGTTTTTAGGAACTTTTTAAACTTTTGCATTGTCAAATATGCGGTTGAGAAAAATTCATATAGGATTCTATTAATAACGATATAATATCAAGAAAGAGAGATGTTATTATGAAAAAAATGTCTATGATTTTAACGGCGGCCACAGTTGCCGCCGGAGTTGCCACCGCTCAGGAAGCCCAGCAAATTCAACTGCCGCCGGAAATACTGGCACAGCTCCAGCAACAGCAGGCCAAACCGATTGCCATTGAAGAACTGGAAAAATTGATGCCGGAAGTGGTCGGCAAGGTTAACGGTAAAGACGTTACCCGTCAGGAAGCATTGACTCTGATTAAAGACAACGCCAATGCGTTGCGTTATTTTGGCCGGGTTCCGGCGGAAAATCTCCCGGCGGAACTGAAGAAATTCATTCAGGACGTGTTAGTGGAAAAAATGCTGGTAAATGCAATTGACGCGGCTAAGATGGTGCCGACTGAAGAAGAAGCCGCTAAGTTGATTAAAGAAAAAATTGATGCCGAATTGTCTAATCCCGATGTTCGCAAACAGGCGGAAGATCAGTTAAAACAGGCCGGTAAAACTTTAGACGGTTATATTCAGGAAATGGCTAAAGACGAAAAAGTGCGCCAGAGCATCGGCTTTGAACGCTTCTTCGATAAGTTGTTCGCCGATAACAAAGTCGGCACGGAAGAATCCGCAAAAAAGTTCTATGACGAAAATAAAGAGATGTTTACCATTCCGGACACCGCTCTGGATGCTGCTCATATCCTGATTGCCGTAGATGCCAATGCGTCTGAAGAAGACTGGGCGGCGGCCAAAACTAAGGCGGAAGACCTCTTAAAGCGGGTACAGAATGGCGAAGACTTTGCCCAGATTGCTAAAGAAAACAGTGCCTGCCCCAGCAAAGAACAGGGCGGCGAACTTGGTACTTTTGAAGCTCAGCAGATGGTTCCGGAATTTTCCGAAGCCGTAATCATGGCTGAACCGGGTGCCGTAGTTGCCACTCCGGTAAAAACCAAATTCGGTTATCATATCATCCGCCGCAACGCCACCGAAAAAATGGTTGCGTTTGACAAAGTGGCTAAGGATATTGAAAATATGGAAAAACAGAAGTTTGTAGAAAACTTTGTTAAAGAAATGTCCGCCAAGGATATCGTGAATTTGATGGTAGTACCGGAAGCGGCTCCGGCGGCTCCGGCGGCTCCGGCGGCTAAATAATCAGCGTCAGGTTATTGGAAAAAGGAGGTTTCGGCCTCCTTTTTTTTGCTTTAAATACCAACGTTTGCATTTTTTTTAACATAAAACCGAACAAAAACACTTGATTATTTGTCATTTAAGTGGTAAATTACAGACCAATATGTTTTTAATCTGTAATTAAACAGGAAAGAGTACAAATATGTCCGGACACAGTAAATGGGCTAATATTAAGCACAAAAAAGCCGCTACCGATGCCAAGAAGGGGCGGATTTTCTCTCGTTTGGCAAAAGAAATTATGGTTGCCGCCAAAATGGGCGGCGGTGATGCCGACGCCAATCCGCGTTTGCGCGCCGCATTGGTGGCCGCCCGTGCCGTAAATATGCCGAATAACAATATCGAACGTGCCGTTAAAAAAGGCATGGGAGAATTGGGCGATGTTACTTTTGAAGAAATTCTGTATGAAGGTTATGCCGCCGGCGGCGTGGCACTGCTGATTGAGTGTTTGACAGATAACCGTAACCGCTCCATCAGCGAAGTGCGCTCGGCGTTAGACCGTAACTGCGGCAATTTAGCCAGCAGTGGCGCCGTGGCCTGGATGTTTAAGCGCTTCAGCCATTTTATCGTCTCCGGCGACGCTGCTAATGAAGACAGCTTGATGGAATTGACGCTGGAAGCCGGGGTGGAAGATATTGAAGTGGAAGACGGCGTAGCCGAATTGTGGGGCCCGCCGGAAGCGTTTGAAGATATCATGAAGGCGCTTGCCGATGCCGGTATCACCACCGAAGAGGCCGGAGTTATCCGCAAGGCCGACACCACCGTGGAAATTACCGACACTAAAATTGCCGAACAGGTTCTGCGTTTAGTAGACCGTCTGGAAGATTTGGATGACGTTCAGTCGGTAACCGGCAACTTTGAAATTGCCGACGAAATTGCCGAACAGCTTGCCGAAGAGGAATAAGCATTAAGGAGTCTGGCGCTGTGCTGATTTTAGGTATTGACCCGGCCATCCGGAATACCGGATACGGAATAATTGAAGTTATCGGCGCCGCCAGATTCAAAATTGTGGACTGCGGAATTATCCGCAATACGCCGAAAATGGCTCATACTGAATGTTTGCGGCGGCTGGCCGGCGGCATTCGGGAGCTGTTGGAGTCGTACCCGGTGGAGTGCGCCAGTATTGAAGACCCGTTTGTGGGCAAAAACGCCTCCACCGCTATTATTTTAGGCATGGCGCGCGGAGCGATTCTGGCGGAACTGGCTAAACAGGAAATTCCAGTTTATGCCTATGCGCCGCGCCACGCCAAACGCCTTGCCGTAGGAACCGGCAACGCCACTAAAGAACAGGTGGCTTTAATGATGGCGGCGGAATTAAAAATTGCGGTAAGCAATATTCCGTTAGACGCCACCGATGCGTTGGCATTGGCGGTTTGCCACGGCCAGATTGCCTCCAGGCCGGAGCTGATGAGTTTGAGTAATGTAAAACCATTGTAAATAAAAGGTGAAAAAATGAAAAATATTCTACTCTATGCCGCCGCCGGAGCAATGCTTCTGCTTGCCGGATGTCAACATGAATCAATCCCGGCGGAAGACCCCAGGGTGCTAACCGTTTATGCCGATGAAATCGCCATTTTACAGGACCCGTATCTCGCCACCAACTCGCCGGAAAAATTTAATGCGGCAAAAGTGATAGCCGAAAATGTGGACTTTTCCTTTTTGCGCAATGTAAGAACGATTGAAGATATCTTTTTACCCTCCGATGCAATGCAGAATAAAAGTCAAACGGAAGTCGGCTTCTATTACCCCTATAAACAGAACAGCGTAAGATTCCGTTTTTATCGCCATGATAATATTGTAATCCGCAGTGACGTGGAAGTAAAGTAAGAGTTAATGGAGTTTTTAACCGACGAATATTTTATGCGTGCCGCCCTCCGGCAGGCGGCTCAGGCCGCTGAAGCCGGCGAAGTTCCGATTGGCGCCGTGGCCGTACAGGAGCATGTGATTATTGCCCGCAGCGGTAATATGGTGGAGCAACTTAAAGACGCCACCGCCCATGCCGAAATGCTGGTTATTACGCAGGCCGCTAATACAATTGGCGACTGGCGGCTGGACAATGTAACTATTTATGTAACTAAAGAACCCTGCGCCATGTGTGCCGGAGCAATGGTAAATTCGCATGTTAAGCGGGTGGTGTTTGCTTTGGCGGACAATAAATACGGGGCCTGCGGCGGCGCACTGAATATTTGTGATTTACCCGGAGCATTATGGAAAGTGGAGACCACCGCCGGAGTACTGCAGGAGGAGTCAAAAAACCTGATACAGGAGTTCTTCAGTAAGGTTCGGGAACGAAAAAAGTGATTTTTCTGGTTTTTTTTGCATAAAAAAAATTGTATTTATCCACTTTTACTATATCTTATATGTATGCATAATTATTTAGCAAATTAAAATAAAATATTATCGGCACGCATTAGTTGGTATGAGGTCGGTTCTTAATTTGAATAATTCAAGGAGACGTTTTAATGAATAAGAAAATCAAAGCGGCGGCATTTTGGTCCGTCGCCGCCGCCGCGGCTTTTGCCCTGAACGGGTGTTACAGCTATACGCCGGTTCAGCAAAGCATGGTCGGGAACAGTTTTACCGAGCGTAATTTAAGTAAAAGCAATGATATGTTTGCTAACATGAAGTACTTATCGCTGAATCAGGCGCAGGAAATTGCGGTTTTAAACAATCCGTCATACATTTCCGCCTACCATGCGGTAAATGCGGCCAAGATGCGGTATTATCAGTCCTTAGGGCAGTTTGCCCCGACCATTTCCGCCTCGTTCAGCATGCAGCAGGGGCATAATGCGTATTATAACAAGAAAAATTATAACTCCGGCGGCAACCGTAATTTTAACACCTCCAGCGGAATTAACGCCAGCTGGCTGTTGTTTGACGGGTTATCGCGTTACTTTCAGGCCATGGCCTACAAACACAACTACGATTATACCGTGGATATGGAAGAAAACTCACGCCGTTTGCTGATGCAGGCGGTGGCGTATGCCTATAATGATATTCTGCTGGCCAAAGCCGAACGCGGTATTGCCATCAGCAACCGGGACTTCCAGATGGTGAATTTGGAAGCCACCCGCACCAAGTTGACCGCCGGTGCGGTGGCGCAGTCTGAATTACTGAACTTCCAGATTAAAACCAACGAAGCAATCTCGGCGCAGATTGCGGCGGAATACTCGTATGACCAGGCTATTTTTACTCTGGCCGCTCTTATGGGTTATTCGGACGGCGTGTTGCCGGCCAATGTTGAGTTTGACGATGTGGCCGTAAATTTGGATGAACCCATCTCCAGTATTGACGTGTATCTGGATACGGCTTTGAACAACCGCCCGGACTTGCAGGCATACCGGGAAGCGGTGGAAAGCTCCAAATATTCACTTTATAACACCTACAGTACGTTTTCGCCCACCGTTACCGGTAATGTGGGATTTGATTTAAATACCAACAGTGCCAAAAACTACGGCTACACCACTACCAAAGGCAGCATAACATCGACTACCGATGCCAGCCGGAGTTATTATAACAATGCGGCGTTCAGTTACGGATTATCCGCCAACTGGGTATTATTTAACGGCGGCCAGCGTTATAATGCGGTGCGTGAAGCTCAGGCGACTTTAGCCGGCAGTGAATTTGACTTGGCGTCGCAGTGGTTGACGGTGGTGCAGGAAGTCCGCACGGCGTATGCCAATTATGTGGCCAGCGTAAAACAGGCTCGTGTATACGCCATGGACTTAAGTTTGGTAAAAGAACAGCGTGATCTGGTGCAGATTGAATACGATACCGGCAGTGTGGCACTGCCCCGTTTGAATGAAGCACAGACCGATTATGTTACTGCGGAAATGAATCATGCCGCCGCCTTGGTAAGTATTCAGAACGCCAAAGCACAGTTGATTGCCGCCACCAATATCGACAGTACCGGCTATAATTTTGATGACCGCTATGCGCAGGGTTTGACTCCGGTTGACCCGCAAGTAGTTGCTGAAGTGGAAGCTACCGCAGAATCAGCCGAATAAAAAAATTGGCAAAAAAGTCTGCTTAAAGCTGTGTTAAAAGCAGGAATTTATATAAGTTCGCCCCGCCGTTGTGGTTGGGCGAACTTTGGAATTTTATAAAACAGGTATTAAATTATGAGTATCAGAGTACGTTTTGCCCCCTCGCCGACCGGCCAAGTGCATATCGGCAATATTAGAACCGCTATTTTTAACTATCTCTTTGCCCGGCATCACGGCGGCGAGTTTTTATTGCGCATAGAAGATACCGACTTGGAGCGTTCAACCCCGGAAGCGATTGAAAAACTTTACGAATGTATGGCGTATTTGGGCTTGGACTATGACGGTGAAGTAATGTACCAAAGTAAGCAGTCGGCCAAACATATTGCGGCGGCGGAAAAATTGATTGCCGAAAATAAGGCCTACTATGGTGCACCGGACGAACAGGGCCGCAGTGCCGTATTCTTCCGCATTCCGGTTGATTTTGAAACCTATCCCATGGTGCGTTGCGCCGGTGCCGCAGAAGTGGCACTGCACAGCGAAACGCCGTTAACCATCAGCAGCAGCGGCATAAGCTATTCCGCCTTAAGCAGTAAAGGCAAACCCATGCCGACCGCCGGTTGTTTTGCCGGTTTTAAAGACGGCAAATATTTTGACGCCGCCGGGAATTTACTGTTTGACACCGTTGAAAATTTTGCCCGGATTATGGCTGGTGAAAAATTCACGGTAGAAAACGCCGCCGTGGTTAAATTTACCCGCTATGAAGTTACTTATACCGACTTGATTAAGGGCGAAATGTCCAAACCGCTTGACGGCATGAAAGACCAGATTATTGTGCGTAGCGACTCCAGCCCGGTATTCCATTTGGCCAATGTGATAGACGATATCAATCAGCAAGTTACGCATATTGTGCGTGGCGACGACCATGTGGAAAATACTTATCGGCATGTGTTGCTGTTCCATGCACTGGGGTGCCAGCCGCCGTTCTATGCGCATTTACCGATGATTGTAAACGCCGCCGGAAAACCGTACAGCAAGCGGGACGGAGATGCGTTTGTCGGTGATTTTAAAACTAAAGGCTTTGTGGCGGAGGCGTTGTTTAACTATTTGTCGCTTTTAGGCTGGAATCCGGGCGACGACCGGGAAAAGATGAGCAAAAAAGAGCTGGCCGAAGCCTTTACTTTTGAACGGGTTAAGAGTTCCCCCGCTCAGCTGGACATGAACAAGTTGATTAACTTGAACGGCTTATATATTGCGGAGATGCCGGAAGCGGAATTTATTCGGACGGCCAGTGAATTCTTCACCGCCGAAACCGGCTTGACCGTAACGGCGGAAAAGTTTGCCCCGGTAGCAAAATTAATGCATGTGCGTACCAAGATATTTAATCAGGTGGCCACTTGGAAGTATTTCTTCAGTGCGGATTTTGAATATGACCAGAAAAATTGTACTAAATTCCTGACAGATGCGGTTTTGCGTCCGGCATTTGAAAAGTGTGCGGCTCAGCTGGCCGGGCTGACGGATTTTACGGCGGAAAATATTCAGGCCGCAGTTGAAGCGGTGGAACTTGAATTTGGCGTAAAGCATGGTAAATTATTCCAACCGCTGCGTTTGGCGGCTACCGGCGTGAACGGCGGTGCGGAATTGGATCACACTTTGGTGCTGATTGGCAAAGACGAAGTTATGAGTCGAATTGCCAAAGCATTGGAAATGTTTAAATAATTATATAGAGGATGCGGAATATGTTGACCAGAAAGAAAAAACGTAAATTTTTTGTGGAAACCTTAGGCTCTCCAATTTTAAAGGCATGTTCCGCTCCCATTACAGAAGTAGATGACGAGTTGTGCAGTTTGGCCGGCTGGATGGTGGATGTTATGCATAAATTTAACGGCATCGGCTTGGCCGCACCGCAAATCGGGCGG
>CAZEHZ010000046.1:0-17294 GCA_964512385.1 uncultured Victivallaceae bacterium
ATTTTTTTATTTAAACGGCTTAAAAAGTATTGCATTTATGCTTTGTTGAGTTATAATAAATTCTTGAGGTATAGTTTTTATTTGGTAAAAGTACCAAAAATCTAATCACATGTGGCGAAAGCCACGTAAAAAAGGGGTGCTATAATGGCTTTTACAGAATCTAATGTAGAAGACGGGTTAACCGTGGTGTTGGGAGCAGCCGGCTCTAACGGTGAGGCAGTCAATCTGTACAAAGGCGGTGAGCTAAAGGACACCGTGGCCGAATTTGCCGATGCAACAATTGGTGCGGCCAACGACTATGACAAGGCTAATGCGTCCAGCGGCGGCGTAATTAAAAATGTTGTAGTTGAGGCTGGTGGTGAAGCTAATTTATTTGATGCCGGTATCGCCAATGACGTTACCTTGACCGGCGGCGGAAAACTGACGATGATCAGCAATTCCGTAGCGTCCGGGGTGGATATCGGCGCCGGAAGTACATTGTCGGCTATGGATGCCGCTAATGCAAATGTACAAATCAGCGATGTAAAAGTCGCCGGTGCCGACGCTACTGTTCAGGTGAAGGGCGGCGTGGTAATGGATGGCGTGGCATTGACCGGAATGGATTTTGCCAAGGTGGAAATTTGGGATAATTCCACCGTTAAAAACTTTACCGTTGATGCCGGCGGATATATCGCTACCGGTACTGGCAAAAAAGGTGCTTATTTGATCGTTACCGGTACCGGTGCGGTTGCCGACGGCGGGATAATCACCAATTACGGGTCAGCCTCTGTATACAACGGCGCTATTATCAAAAACGCTACGGTTGAAAACGGCGGCGTATTGACCATGAGCTATCGTAAATTGAATGACGGTAACAGTGCCGGGGCAGCCGAAAATATTGCGGTAAAGGCCGGCGGCCAGTTCTGGGTAGGGACTTTAGGGTCTACCGCCACTGATGTTACCTTTAGCGCCGGTTCTTTTATCGGCGGTTTCGGCATGGGTGAAAATGGTACTACTTTTGTTAACTCCAAGGTAGTCGGTTTTGACGGCGTTGAACGTGAACTGGCAAACTGGGACGGCGGCGACTATACCGTGGTAAACGGTTTGCGGTTAATCATGCACAGCGCCGTTAATGACGGCAAAGGTACTTATGATTTGGATTTGAGCAAGGTAATCTTAGGCGTGGGCGGCGGTATTCAGAAGGATGCCAACGATAGCCAGTTCTCCTCTTCAGATACTGTTGCTGTTCGGGTAATTGATCCGGAAACCGGTGCGGTAATTAATGCCGGCATTGCTGACG
Organism: uncultured Victivallaceae bacterium; assembly: GCA_964512385.1. Lineage (GTDB taxonomy): Bacteria > Verrucomicrobiota > Lentisphaeria > Victivallales > Victivallaceae > CALXXL01. The sequence continues at coordinate 1,280 of CAZEHZ010000046.1, forward strand.
GCGTCGCTACCAACTGGGTAATCAATGCCGGCCAGACCTATGACGGTACCAATGGTGACGGTATTATTATGTATGAAGGCGGTGCTTTTACTACTATAAATGTAGCCACCGATTCATTTACTAACGGACGTTATGTATTTAATAACGGTACTGTACAGGCGTTCTCCTGCGCAGACGGCAAAGCAACCGGCATGGTTGTTACTCAAGGCAGTGTGACGGTAGGAACTGGCGCTGTTGAAAATATGACACTTGCAGGTGCTTCGACGGCGTTAAATTCCGGTGCGGAAGGCGGCAGTATTCTCGGTTTGACCATTGCAAATGGCGCAACGGTTGATTTTGCCAATTTGTCTGTTGGCGGCATGATTAATATTGAATCCACTTTAAGTGCCAGCACCGGCGCATTTACGGCTGCTGATGCGGTGTTTAATATGCGTCTTGACAAGAGCGGACAGTTGACCGACGGTGCTATGTATATCGGCGATGTAAGTCAGATTTCGGCTTATAGTCTGGCGATTACGGTTAATGCTACGCAGGCTGACGGTGAATATTTATTGTCCGGCTCTACCGCCGGGTATAGCGTTACGGTTTATGATGCGGCGGCAGTCGGAACTGCGGTCGGCACTTTAACCAAGGGCAGTATTCTGACCTATTCCGGTAAAACTTATGAACTGGTTGATGACGGTACTTCCACTAAGTTGGTAGTGGGTACAGACGTTCCGCCGGTTACCGGCGTGGTTGCTCTGTACAAGGGCGGTGAACTTAAGAATACGGTTTCTGAATTTGCCGATGCAACTTTAGGAACAAGCAGTGACTACGATGCGGCCAATGCGTCCAGCGGCGGCGTAATTAAAAATGTTGTAGTTGACGCCGGCGGTACTGTTCGTTTATTGGAACAAGGTTCCGGTGAAAATCTTACTCTGCAGAATGGCGGTACGTTGTATCAGAGCAGCGACTCCGTGGCGTCGGGCGTAGATATTAAGGCCGGAAGTACTTTGGGCGCCATGGATGACGCTAATGTAAATGTAAAAATTAATGATGTAACCATTTCCGGCAATAATGCGGCGGCGCAGGTAAAGGGCGGCGTAGTGATGGATGGCGTAGTGTTGTCCGGAATGGAATTTGCCAAGGTGGAAATTTGGGATAATTCCACCGTTAAAAACTTTACCGTTGATGCCGGCGGATATATCGCTACCGGTACTGGCAAAAAAGGTGCTTATTTGATCGTTACCGGTACCGGTGCGGTTGCCGACGGCGGGATAATCACCAATTACGGGTCAGCCTCTGTATACAACGGCGCTATTATCAAAAACGCTACGGTTGAAAACGGCGGCGTATTGACCATGAGCTATCGTAAATTGAATGACGGTAACAGTGCCGGGGCAGCCGAAAATATTGCGGTAAAGGCCGGCGGCCAGTTCTGGGTAGGGACTTTAGGGTCTACCGCCACTGATGTTACCTTTAGCGCCGGTTCTTTTATCGGCGGTTTCGGCATGGGTGAAAATGGTACTACTTTTGTTAACTCCAAGGTAGTCGGTTTTGACGGCGTTGAACGTGAACTGGCAAACTGGGACGGCGGCGACTATACCGTGGTAAACGGTTTGCGGTTAATCATGCACAGCGCCGTTAATGACGGCAAAGGTACTTATGATTTGGATTTGAGCAAGGTGATCTTAGGCGTGGGCGGCGGTATTCAGAAGGATGCGGCCAATAACGTGTTTACTTATGAAGATACCGTGGAAGGCTTGCGGGTAATTGACCCGGAAGATTCCAGCAAGGTGTTGGATTCCAGTATTGCGGGCGGCAAGGCTACCAACTGGGTGGTTAATGCCGATCAGCGATATGTAGTAGACGGCGGCTGGGGCGCCAAGGGTTCCGCCGACGGCTTGATTGTTTATGAAGGCGGCGAATTAGACACGATTTTTGTTGGTCGTCCGGGCCCGATTTCGGCTACTGCCGGTACGGTTATCACCAATGGCCGTTATATCTTTAATGATGGTACGGTGCAGAATTTCTCCTGCGGCAACGGTGCGGCAACAAACATGATTGTTGAAAACGGTCGTTTTGTATTGAACGGCTATGCCGGAAGTTACACGGCCGAAAAACTCGGTTCCGGTTGTGTGGTAAACAATACCACTATGATCGGCGGTATGTATGTACAGGGGAACTTGTCTTATTCGGATAAGTTGACCACCAGTAAAGGTACGGCAATTCAGACATATTCTTATGCCGAAATTACCAACGGCGTAAATATGGATGAAGGTGAAGACAGCGTTTACCGCAACTTCAGCTTAAAAGACGGCGTGGCTTCCGGTTTCATTATTGAAAACGGCGGTTTGCTGATGCTGAGTGCTGAATTAGCGGCGGCGGATGGCAGTTTGCCGACATTAGCGGCCGGTAAGGGCGAAAATATTATTGTGCGTGGTAAATTGCAATCAGGCGTTAATAAAGGCAACAACAACCGTGAAGACGGCCGGTCATATTTCCAAATGGGCGAAGGCACTTCCGCTAATAATGTAACCGTGGCCGATGGTGGTATATTGTTGGCTAAGGCGGCTGATTACACCTTGACCAATGTTAGTATTGATGAAACCGGTTGTTTTGATATTTTAGTGTCTAACACCAATAATTTTGATTTCACCTTTACTGCAAACGGGCATAAGTTGGCGTGGAACTCTACCGACAGCGTGTTTACCGGAAATGTTTTCGGTCATACACCGGCTGAAGGTTTGGTCCGCACGGTTACTTTAGCCGATGATTTGACGATTAAAGAATTCAAAGATACCATTATTCTGGCCGATGGATTCACGTTCCGCGATGGGGCAATTTATAACGGCGTTTTAGTCGATAATTGCGTTTTTACCGCATATGATGACCGTGTAATCAACGGTTTGACCATTCAGGGTAAAGATGCTTTTGTTCAGATTACCACCGGAACTACCACCGATGTCAAGTTAAACGCCGGTAAGTATGAAACTGCCGGGAATAACCATATCGAAGGCATCACCGTAGACGGTACTGACTATCATCAGGCGGTCGGCGTAACCGGCGACAATAACAAGGAAACCGGGTTCTACAGCACTCAGCTGGTGGCCTATGCTGCTGATGTGGTAGTGAAGGACTTGAACCTGATTAATTACGGCTCCGCTTTCTTCTATAACGGTGCTACTCTGGAAGGCGTTACCATTGCCGACGGCGGCGTATTGTACTTGACCAACTGGAATAAAGATACCAATACCGTGGCCAATGTAGTTGGCGATATTAACGTACAGTCCGGCGGCGTATTGTGGCTGGGCAGCACTAATAACGTTATCTCCGGCAAGATTCAGACCTACGGCGGTTCTACTGTAACCGGTATTGCCTCCGGCACGGTAATCAATGACATTGTATTGCGCGGCGCCAATATTGATATTGTAGAAGGCGTTACCATTAACAAGGCGTTACAGGGCGGCAACCAGTCGGTGGACGGCGGTACGGTTAATGAATGGACCAATAATTTTGGTGTGTTGACTATGAATTCCGGCGTTATCAGCAGTTATATTCATAACAATGACGCCAACGTTAACGTGAAGGCCATCGTTTCCGGCGGTAAGATCGAAAACTTTGACCTTACCAAAAATGCGGCTAATAACGAAATCAGCGGCGGCGAAATCACTGAAATGAAGTTGGGCGGCGGTAACTTTACCATGACCGGCGGTACGATTCAGAATCTTACCGCAGATTTGACCGTGGCCGCTACCAGCTATATCTACGGCGGTACTTTAAACGGTGCCACTTTGTCCGGCGCAGTAACTATTCAGGATACCGATGTTGTCTGGGGCGACCCGACAATTTGGGGCGCTGCTACAATCAGTAATGTAACACTTAATACCGGTTCCACTTTGCGTATCCTGTCTGCCCAGTCCAAGGTCAGCAACATTACTTTGGACGGCGGTAATTTCTATAATTACGGCGCCAAGCAGGATGGTCTGGTAATTGATACGGTTACTATTAACAATGGCGAATTCTGCGTGCAGAACAGTGCCAAAAATGTAACCATGACCGGCGGTACTATTAATTTGGTGGGTGCTTCTCTTACCGATGTAACGTTAAACGGCGGTGTTATTATCGGTTGGGTTGGGCAACCATCATCGTTCACCAACGTTACATTCAACGGTTTGGTTGATACCAGCAGCGTAAGCGACCGGGTTACATGGACTAACGTTACCATCAGCAGCGGTATCGGCGGTTATACCAACTTTACCAATGCCGTTATTAACGGTATGAAAGCTCATTCCAGTGTTAATTTTGGTGCCAAGAGCGTGGTAAGCGGCGTATTGCTGGATAATGGCGCAGTTGCTGTTGGCTACGGTGCCGAGACCGCTATTACCGATTTTACCTTGACTGGTGAAGGTACTTGGGCACAGTTCGGTAACGGCAGTGTTGACGGGCTGAAGATTTTGGATTATACCAAATTTGAAGCCTTCGGCGGCAAGTTCACCAACGTGGTTGTGGATGCGGCCGGAGTTGAAACCGAATTTGGTGCAACTCGGGTTGGCGCTCAGTTGGTACTGTATGGCGATGGTGCGGCTACTGCTACAAATGTAACATTGCAGAACGGCGGTTCTGCTCACGTTTACGGCAATGCCGTGATCGAAGAGGTAGTGGCCAAGGACGGCGGTGTATTGTATATGACCGATTGGGATAAATCTGCCGGCGGTGCCGGTACGGCCAATAACGTTACCATTGAAGCAACCGGCGGTTTTGTTTACAATCTGAATGCCGGTAAGGTTACTAACCTGACTATTCATAACGGCGCAAAACTGGATGTTACCGCTGCGTTTAATTCGCAGATTACCGGTAAGGCGGTTATGGGCGAATCTGAATACGCCATGGATTTAATTGGCGAAACCAAGAGCTTTGTGGTTACTGAAGGCGTGAAATTCCTGGGCAACTGGACAACCGGTATCTCCGGCACTGTTAATATTGCCAACTTGACTTTGGTTCAGGGCGGCAGTATGATCGGCTGGAATTTGGGTTCATCAACGGTTAACGGCTCCATGGTTTTTGCCGATGGTACGGTAAAGAGCTTGGTAATGGGCGCCACTAATGAATTCGGCGGTAAGCATGCTGAAAATATCTACTTCCTTAACGGTTCCGCCGTTTTAGGCAGCGGTTCTGCTCTGGTGAACGAAGAAGGCGCAGTTACTGTTACTTACAATACCGCCAAGGGCTTAACCTTTGACAATTCGTTGTTCGTAATGGGCGGTATGACTCAGGTAACCGATCTGGTATTTAAGAATCATGCCTGCTTCCAGGGATATAGCAATGGTAACATGGTTGGCGTAAATGAAGATGAAGCGGAAGATAGTATCTACCGTAACTTCAGCTTAACCAATGGCGTTGCCGATGGCTTGATCCTTGAAAACGGCGGGTTCTTACAGCTGTTCTATGAAGGACAGAACTGGGAAGGTAATACTCCGAGTCCGGCCGGCAGTGCCAAGAATATGATTGTTCGCGGTGTTCGTACCGCCGCCGGCGGCAACTATAATGCCGCAATGATGAATACATACGGCGGCGGCAGTTATCTGCAGATCGCCAGCGGTTGCACCGCGGAAAATATTCTGGTTGGCTCCGGGGCGTTTATTAACGCTACTAACGGATTTGGCGAACTGAAGGATATTACGTTGGAAGACGGCGCCGGCTTGAAATTGGCTAACGTCAACAGTAATTCCAAGATGAATGCCACTAATAAGGTTGGCGATACCGACATCGTAACTACTATTGCCGATGGCGTTGTTACCAATTTGTACTTGAACAATGCATTGTCCACCGTAACGGCGGGCGAAGCGTTAAGCTACAACAATGCCACTATTAAGGCTGGTTCTCTTACCACGGGTAAGTTGGCCGACTTTACCGGAGACTTGTATGTAGGTGCCGGAGCCACGGTAAATATGGGCGAAAGCAATGTAACCAGCAATGTGAACTTTAACTCAATTAACGTGGACGGCGGAAGTCTTACTACGGTTGACTTAATCAGCTCCACCATTGCCGGCGGCGTAACCTTCCAGAATGGCGCTAAAGGCACTATCACCGGCGGAAATTTGGGCGACGGTACTAAATTCACCGTTACCGGCGAAGGTACATTGGTTACTTTTAACTGGTTCAGTACCAGCAATAATCCGTTCACAATCGCAGACGGCGCTCAAGTAAATACCAGCAATGCGGTAATTACTTCAGCTGAAATCAGCGGCGGCGCCGGGTTGTATTTAGGTGCTAACAGTAACGCCGGCAGTGTAACTGTGGGCGAAGGCTGGTTGCAGATCGATAATACCAGAATGTCTGGTAATGTGGTAGTTTCCGCTGATAGTACCGCTGACAGTTATGCTCAGGTAATCGGTGCAACGGCTGGAAGTATGACACTTAGCGGCGCCGGCGCAATTTACGTTGGCAATGGTAAGTGGGGCGCTGGTGCGGCCAATGGCGGCGTAATTGTAAATACCGGCAAGAAAGATGTTGGTAACGTATGTTTGCGTAGCGGCAGTGTGGCCGGGTTGAATGTTAATGGCGGTACCTTATGGTATAACGGCAGTTATCGTATTGATGACCCGGATTCAATGACTAAAGCCATGGAAATTACCGGCGCGGTGAAGTTTGCCAACACCACTTTGGTGTCCGGTAATCTGACCCAGACCAATGAAGCCACTATGGACTTGACCAAGGCGGATTCGCTGTTTGTCGGTAACTATACCGATGCAAACATTTCGATTAACGCTTCCGGTATCGGTGATGTGGTGTTCGGCGGGAACGTGAAGATTGCCGACGGCAAGACGATTACGGTTGATGCCATCAGCACTTACGACTTTACCGGTATGAAGGACTTTAATGTATATGGTCTGGACTACAGCAAGGTTGTTTGTGAAAACATCTCCATCAGCACCATCAATGTTACCAATGAAGGTCATTTCTACCTGGGTAACAAGGATACGCTGAATTGGACCGACGGCATCACGATTAATGTAGACGGTAACAAGACTGCATTGATTAAAGAAGCCAATACCAACATTTACACTACCGAGCAGGGCGGCGTAACCTTTACCGTGCAGTTGCATGTGGACGAAAATGGCGATACTTACTTAACGTCATATCGTACCAGCAGCGACGATAAGGTTGTTTCCACCTGGCCGGCCAGCTGGACGGATGCTCCGACCGTGGTTATTCCGGTTACTGCGCAGAATGTAGCAGATAATGCCAAGGATGGTTTCCTGTATATTCAGGAAGTAGGCCCGTCAGCTCAAACTCGCTTTACCTATAAAGACCCGGCCACCGGCGGTAACATGAATCTGGCTAAGATTGATGCGGCTTGCAATGGCTTGACCGTGGTGATGGGGCAGAGTGCGGAGAACAAGTGGGGCGGCCGTGCTGCAACATGGGCGGAAGTTTCCGGCGTACAGAATCTGGTACTGCTGGGCGGCGGTGCTCAGAGTGATGCGGTAATTTCTTCCCGCAGTAACATTTATGTCTATGGCGAAGATACCACTACTAAGGCGATATTCGGCGGCGGCATGAACGGTTTTACCACCAACGCAACCCGAATCAATATTGCGGCCGGTACTCACCGTGCAGTATTTGGCGGTGGTTACGGCGGTAATATCACCACTGATACCGATTTGGTAATTGACGGCGGTAAGTTCACCGGTATTATCTCCGGCGGCGGCGTATGCTCGGTTGGCAATAACGTTAATTTGACGATTAACAACATGACCGGTACTGCCAATATTTACGGCGGTGTAAGTTGTGGCTGGACCAGCGCCTTAGTAGGAACCACTGTAGTGAATACCTCCGGCAGCGTGGGCGGTAGTGTTAATGTGAACATTACCGGCGGCGAAATGACCGGTTTGATTGTCGGCGGCGGTCGTGCTTCCGGTGAAGGTATTGTGAATACCGTGACTGGCGATGTAAATGTTACTATCGCCGGTGCTACTCAGACTAATAACGTTAAGCTCCTTGGCGACTATAACTCAGCATGGGTTGTCGGCGGCGGCCAGGCCGTGAATAACGGTTCAATGGTTGTAGAAGGTAATGTAAATATTACCATCGGCGCCGGCAGTACAGTTGGTTATGTGGTTGGCGGTGCTCAGGCAACGGTAGCCACCTCCAACGCACAAGTTAAGGGCAATGCCTCAATCGTCTTGAGCGGTTGCAGTGTTACCGGTAATGTGTTCGGCGGCGGTTATTCAGATGCCAAGGCCGAATCTGTTATCGCCGGCAATGTATCAATTACAGTTGATGCCAGTGTAGCTACTGCAATTCAGGGCAATATCTATGCCGGCGGTCGTGGTTCTGCGGCCAGCGTGGCGGGTAATGCTTTAGTCAGCTTTACCGGCAATGCCGATAACCTGTCGTTCTCCGGCAAGGTAGTTGGTGATGGCAATAAGCTGGCCGTAAGTGGTAGCAGCACAATTGCATTTGCCGACTATGCCGGCGAATTCTCCGCTACGATTGAAAACTTTGACATTATGTCATTCTCCGGTAACACGGTAATGTCGATTGTAAATAATGTCATGGTTGACTCGGTATCCTGCAACTTTGCCGGCCGTACAGACACCAGTGTGGCGTTTGTAAACGGCGATATGCTTGATACTGATAAGTTTACCTTAAGCGGTATTGACGGTTTGGCGGCGGATCAGATGTTTGCCTTGGCTTCCAAGGTAAATACCGGAGATGTTACCGACATGGTATTTGAATTGCTGGATGCCGAAAATTCGGTAATCGGCAGCTTCAAGTTCGGCGAAGAGTTGGTCATCGAAGGTGTGGGCAAGTACTTTGCCTCCTTGAGCGAAGACGGTATGTTAAGCACCAGTTTTGAACTGGAAAAAGACGTACCGGCCGTTGGCAAACTGGGAATGTTGGCCTAATATCAACCTGTTTCAAGCCGGGCAACCGGCTTGAATAAATAAAACAAAAATGTCCGGAACTTTTTATAAGTTCCGGACATTTTTATATTTAGACTCCACAAGATTTCCATGTAAATCGCAGTGCAATCAAGATGCTTGAAAATGAAAAATCACCTTTTGCATTATCGACTAATTAGTATGTCAAAACAATATTTTTATTTTCCATTTTTAAATCTTATGGTCAAACTACGGTAATAATTCGTTACGCTTTTGTCGCCGCCGTTGTCCGGAAAAAGACAGAACGGCAGACTGTCGGTCGTGCGGTGCTTGATTACGCATTGGCAACATTTGCCGTGATTGGGACAGGTGGTTTTGGGGCAGGCACACTCTTTTACATTCTGGCAACTCATAAATATATACTCCATAATAAATTGTTAATGTTAAATCCGGTGGAAAACCATCACACCGTCGCCAAAATTGGCCGGATACTTTATGTTCAAAGTCTTAATGCCAATTTTAGTAAATAAAGTTTAAAATCCAGCCGCATAGGGTGAAGAAAACTAAAAGATAGGCTGCGAATATCAGAAGCAATTTTATGTTCATCACCTTTTTCAACATAATGAATTCCGGCAGACTCACCGCCGCCGTGGAAAGCATAAATGCAAATGCCGTTCCCACCGGCAAGCCTTTGGTAATCAACGCACCAATTACCGGAATGACGCCGGTGGCATTGGCATAAGTCGGAATTCCCACTGCCACGGCCAGCGGTACACTCCACCATTGGCCACCGCCGAGTTGTTCGGCAATCAGTTCGTCCGGCACAAAGCCGTGCAGGAATGCACCAAGCGCAATACCGATTATCACCCATAACCAAATTCGTTTAAAAATATCTATAACTTCCTGCCGGGCAAACTTATGGCGATAATTCCATGTTATAATCTCCGGGATTTCTTCCGCCGTTGATTTGCCGGCACAACAGCAACATCTTTTTTTAGGAGTTTCCATCATCACCAGACGATCGGCTTTTATGACATCAAAAAATAGTCCGCCCAATACCCCGGCCAGCATACCGAATCCAATATAAACCGCCGTCAGATTCCAGCCCACGATACCACCCAGCATTACCACCGCCGCTTCATTGATCATTGGCGAAGTAATCAGAAAAGCCATGGTGATGCCAATCGGAATTTTTGTCGCCGCAAAACCCAGAAACAACGGAATACTTGAACATGAACAAAACGGAGTTACCGCCCCCAGCAAAGCCGCCAGAATATAACTTACAAAACGATTCCGCCCGGAAAGAAAAGCCCGAATCCGCTCAATAGGCAAGCCGGCTCGAATTAACCCGATAACATAAATCATAATAATTAAAAGCACGAAAATCTTTGCGGTATCTTCAATGAAAAAATGGACACCGCCACCCAGTCTGCTCTCTGGTACTAACTCAAATACGGTATAGGTAAGCCAATTGGCCAGCCAAGTAAAAATAATCATTTGTTTGCCTTTTCTGTTTGTTGCAGCTCTGCAAAATCACTTAATATTTGCCGAGTGTTTCCTGTTTTTTTTCGATGCATTCCAACATATTAATAACACACGGGCAAGTTAAACGATAAAAAACCGATTTACCGCGTTTATCATCCTCAATAATGCCGGCCTGTTTAAGAATTGCCAAGTGCTGGCTGATGGTGGCGAATTGTACACCCACCGCATCCACAAACTCACACACGCAATGCTCGCCGTCGGCAAGTTGTTTTACAATCCACAAACGCGTCGGATGACCAAGTGCTTTAAAGACCTTTGCCTCCTGGCTACAGCAATTCTTATCATATTTTTGCATAAAATTCCTCATTTAGTTATTTAGTAATATAACATAATGTTTTTAAAAGTCAACATATTCAGACAAATAAAACTCAATATTATAGTCAATAAAGCAAAAGGTGATTTTTGTCGTATACTGCGCTGGCGGCATCGCTCATGTATTAAAACATATCGCTGCTTGCCGCCTTAGCTACAACAAAAATCACCTTATGCTTTATCAACTAATTAAGCTGACTTGGGAAAATTATTTTTTTATCTTTTCCAGCAACTCTTCAACCTCTTTGGCACCACTGGCATAGAACTTCGGCTCATCTGGCGCAAGCTCCTGAAGCAGACGCAGGAACTCACCGGCATGAACAAGTTCTTCATCGGCAATGTCCGCAAGAACCGCTTTGGTTTTTTCGCAGTCAATCGAATCGGCTAACTGCGTATAAAGACCGATTGCCTCATATTCAGCGGCAATCATGAAACGAATGGCCCGGATTAACTCACTTTTAGTCATTTTGGCTCCGGCTTTCGACGACGATAGGGATGAACAAAATTCCGGCATAATTACTCCTCCTGGTTTTGCCCTGAAATTTTTCAGGGCGGTTATAAAATCCGATTCTCCACTGTCGGTAATAATAAAATAGCAGTATAAATATTTTTTTCAAATCAAAAAAATTAAAATCGTAAAACGCCGTGCATTTTTATCACGCACGACGTGGATAATCCGTTTATTCCATCTCTTTAATATGCCATAACACATTGCCGGATAACGGCATCTGGCGTTCTCCGTTAAAGGCGTAATACAGTTGCAGCTGTCCGAAATCTTTACAGGCGTATTCAAATTTGAACGGATGATAACCTTTAGTTAAATATATACTGCGGTCAATTGAATAAAATTCGCCGTGGCCGGGAGTTTGCGATATCAGTAACTGACCATTCACATATAAACTGCCCGGCCATGTCATGGCATTGGAAAAATCATAATTGCCGCTTTCGGCTGCATAAAAATATCCGCTTGCCACATAGCCAAAGCCGGTTTCGGGGTATTCCGGACGCATAAAATCAAAATTATCCGCCGCAAAAACTTTGTCTGCCGAAGCGTTGCGCATTTGTTCTATATTGTCAAACTGTCCGTAGCGAACCGAGAAAGTTAAGCCGGGTTGCAACGCATCAACATCCGGATTCATGCGGATAAATTCTGTGGCGCTCCAAAACGACTGCGCACCGGACGGCAGCACTAAACGCATCTTTAAGGTACAAGAATCGGTGATGCGGGGGCGGACGGCGTTATAGCTTTGTTTCGTTTCACTGGTGGCCGGATCGGAATTATCCAACGTATAAATAATGTCCATCCCGTTGGGCAACGAACCGTAGTCTAAGGTATATTCATGCTCAAACATCATTTGCGGCGGCAGTTCCCATGCCGAAAAACGAGGTTCGGCTTTTATGGCGTCTAAACGACGGAAGATATACATTAAGCGATTCTGGAAACTCGGATAATCACGGTATTCCTCCGGCGACCACAACGCTTCCGACAAGGCAAACATACGGGGCATTGCTTTATGTTCCAACCAATGAATGTCAAAAATACTTTCCGCCCACAAATTCGCCTGCGCTCCAATTAAATGCTTGTCCGTCAACTCTTTATTGCCCAATTCCGGGTTAAAAGAGTATGCCCGTCTTAACGTGGTTAAGCTGCCGGCGGAACTGCGCTCCTGCGATGTGGTTCCCTGGGCATAATCAAAATACAAATGCGAATAACTTGCGATAATACTGTCCAGACCTCTGGCGGCCGAACGCAATGCCCCGGTGTTCCCTCGCCATGACATGATAATCATACCGTCCGGTACGCCGCTGACCAATAATTCATCCCAGCCGATGGCACGCTTGCCTAATGAATTGATATGCGCCACAATTACGGCCGTGAGCCGACGCTGTAAATCACGAGGATTGGTGGTGTTTAATTTTGCCATTTCGGCCTGACAAACCGGGCAGGACTCCCAACGGATAACCGGGCATTCATCGCCGCCGATATGGATATACGGGCCGGGGAAAAGTTGCGCGATTTCGGTAAAAACATCTTTTAGAAATTCTTCGGATTTCGGATTGCCGCCGCATAAAATATCTTCGGAAATACCGATATCATTCCAGACCTGATAGGGGCCTTTGGTACAACCCAATTCCGGGTAACTGGCTAAGGCGGCCAGACAGTGGCCGGGAATATCAATTTCCGGAGTGATGGTAATGTTGCGTGCCTGAGCATAGGCTACGAGATCTTTTATTTCTTCCTGAGTGTAAAAATAGGGACCGTAGGGATTTTCGGCGGAACCGCGCTTAGAGCCGATTTCAGTTAAACGCGGATATTTTTTGATTTCAACACGCCAGCCCTGGTCGTCGGTCAAATGCATCTGCAAATGGTTGAACTTGTATTCGGCCATCCAGTCGATGTGGCGTTTTACATCGGCAAGCGGAAGAAAATGGCGTGAAACATCCAGCATCATACTGCGGAACTTTACCCGTGGATAGTCCACAATGGTTAATTCGGGCAGCACAAGCTGAGTCGGGTCGGCATAATCCGCCGCAATTGAGGCTTGCAGCTGCTTTAAAGTTTGTTGACCATAGAACAATCCGGCTTTATCCTGACCAATAATTTTAATGCCGTCGGCGGCAATAATCAGTTTATAGCCCTCCGCCGGTAAGCCAAGGTCGGCAATTTCGGCGGTAATTGGACAGGTGTTTACCAGCACATCCGCCTGCGTTGCGGACTCTATCGAAACCGGAACCGGAATCAAATGCAACTGTTCCGCCGCGGCTTTGCCGGTAATGGTTTCCGTGGCGCAACCGCACAGTAGCCCGATTACTCCCATTGTAAGCAACATTTTGTGGTGTGATGACTTCATTTGAGTTTCCTTGTTGTAAAACGTTTTACTTTTTTGTTTTTAGTTTAAGCAATAAAAAATTTATATTATTATTATGGTTTAGTTAGTGCATCCAATTCCGCTAAAATAATCTGCAGTTGTTCTTCCGTTATCGGCTTGGATAAAATATCTCCAATCCGTTTACGCTGTTCAGCATTCAGTTGCGTATCAACGGCTAGCAGGCGTTCCAGACAGCCGGCAATTACTTTCTGTTGGGCAGAATAGTTTTTTAACGAATTATGGAGCCGGGTTTCGTTGGTAATATCAATACTCATACGCTGTAATAATGCGGCCGCTCCCGGCAGTTCAATCTTACGGAAAAAGGTCTGCAATTTACGCATACCGTTACCGATGGTGGCATAATCTTCTTCAAAAACCGTTAATTCGCCGTTCCATGCTTTGGTGTAAATATCGAGATTATAAGCAATGATTTCCGGCGGCCGGTTGAGTTCGGCATCCGTTTTGCCGATGGCGTCCGAACCTGATATTCCGGTGTTTTCTACACAAATTTTATTCCAGTATACATAGCGGAATTCATCGCCGCTTTTAGTGGCTACACAAGCGAATACCGGCAGATTATCCAACACTTTCTGCAACATGGTGCGCGTGTTGTTTTTGGCCAATTCTTTATGCCGCAACTCGGTTAAATCCCGAACCGTCATTACGGCTCCACTGATTTTTTGATGAAAATCTTTAATCGGAGCGGCCGAAATGTCTACATAAATTTGTTTGTCGGCGGACAGATTCAACTGTACCGAGTCTACATTTACGCAAATTTTATCTTTTATGGCGGTATCAATTGGCGGCGGGATCGGTTCACCATTTTCCGGATTGGTTAATTTAATTAAATCATCTATATTACTGCTTTGAATTTGGTTGGCCGGAACCTGCAGCAGTTCGGTTAAGGCGTGGTTAAATAGCGTTACCTTGCCTTGGGCGTCGGTCGCTATAATGCCGTCGGCAATGGCGGACAAGGTGGCGTGCAGTTTTTCTACGGACGATTGCGCGGTTTGACGGGCTAAATGCAGGTCGCTTACATCGGTGGAAATCCACAAAACGGTGGGGATGCCAAAGGTTTCTCGCGGCAGACGGCAAAATGACGCTTTCCGGCGATGCCCGAACAAATTAAACTCCACCGAAGAACGAGTGTCGCTTTTCAGCGTATCCTCAATCTTATTTTTTAAAATCGGGACAATTTCAGTGGGAAAATCATCAATGGTATTAAGCTGCCGATTGTATTTAGAGTTGAATTCCATGTCGCACTGCACAAATAAAACCTTTCCATTTTTATCTACTGCGGCCGAGTGAATCGGCAATTCGGACAAAATCGTTTTCAGTCGCCGGGCGGCAAGTTTTGCCCGATATAAAAATATGGCCGCCGCCAACGCAATTAACCCGAACATAAACAACGCAATACTGATTTCCCGCCGGTAGGTGGTGAATATTGAAGGCGAATATTGCGTGAACATTGTATTAGACGGAAAGTCTTTAATTTTTAACTGCCAGTGCTTCAACATTTTATAATTTACCATCAGCTCATTTTTGCCGGGCTGTACCGGAATATCGGCGGCATGAATATTTTTGTCTAAAATGCGATAAATCAATTCGGCAATTTCCTGCCCATGCACATCTCCTTTGATCAATACTCCGCCTAAGGCGTTACTGTTAAACAGGTCATAATCGGTGCTGAAAATCGGGCCGGGGGATTCGGTAACAATGCTGTCATAGATTATCGATGAAGAGTTATTGGCAAAATCATGCTGATTCTTCCAACTGTTAAACAGCACCACACTGTCTTCCGGCAACGTGGCAAGCTGAGCCAGCATTTCATCGGTTGAATATATATCGCTGGTAATAAAGTGCAACGGCGGCACCGAAGTGTCCGGGGCGGTATTTTTACGCATAATATCCTGCAAATACCCCGCCTCCTGCGAGGAGGAGTTTAATACGGTAATATGCTGAGTGTTCGGGAATAAACGACAGGCTAATTTTATATTTTCCTGTATTTTATAATCGGTTGTAAGTCCCGTACTGTTAATATATTTCTGGTTAAATTTCTGGTTATATACCGTATAATGTGCAAAAACTATCGGGATATTTAATTGCAAGTCGGCGGCTAATGTCAGCAACAGATCCACCGCCAAATTGTCCACCCCGACAATCAGGTCATATTGCGATGATTTTAATACATTATTCAATTCCGAATAATTGGCAATATAAAATTGATATTTATCGTTTATTTCCGCCCGCAATTCAATGGTATCTATTTTGATAGGAAATTCAATATCACGCAGATGACTGCGGATTCCATCGGCAATGTCATTATTCAGGTGATACGGAACATTGTTGCTGCACACATATAGAATACGCTTGGCGGTCTGTACGGGTTCGGCGGCGGCAACGCACCCGAGTACAAAC
>CAZEHZ010000047.1:0-16225 GCA_964512385.1 uncultured Victivallaceae bacterium
GGCAAACTGCGCAATTTAGCGCAGCTGGAGCACTTGTATTATATCTTAACTGGAGAGAGAATATGAAAATATCGTTGTTGGGCAAAAAGAAAACCGAAGGTTTTACCGGAATTATTGACGGTAAAGTAAAATATGAAATTATCAATAAACTTGGCGAAGGCGGCATGGGCGCCGTTTATCAGGCCAAAATGCTGGGTGTGGACGGCTTTGAAAAAATCGTCGCCATCAAAACTCTGGTGGATCGCTATACCAATGACGAAAAATTCGTTACCCGGTTTATCGAAGAAGCAAAACTGGTGGCCAACTTGATTCACGAAAATATTGTGCAAATTTATCAGCTGGACCATACCTCCGCCGGATATTATTTTATTCTGGAATATGTTGACGGCATCGCCCTGCATGATTTTATTGAATTTCACCGCAAAGCCCGCCTGAAAATGCCAACCAATTTAGCCGTGTTCATTGCGGCTCGAATCGCCAGAGGGCTGGCCTATGCGCACAGCCGTAAAGCCGCCGACGGCAAGCCGTTAAATATCGTACACTGCGATGTCTGTACGCATAATATTATGATTAATACCGAAGGCGTGCCTAAAATTATGGACTTCGGGATTGCCAAGGCGGTCAACCGTGAAGACATGAACGGCATCTCCGGCAAAGTTAGTTTTATGGCTCCAGAACAAGCTAAACGCAATTCCAAGCTGGACTTTTCAGCCGACATCTACTCGTTGGGCGTTGTCCTGTTTTACATGCTGTCCGGCGGTCAACTTACCCGGAAACTGGTTGGCGACTTGACCGAAGTGATTATTGAAATCCGGGCCAATAATATTCCGTGGGAACTTTTACCCGCAGATTTGGATCCGGCATTGCTGGAAATTCTGCATACCATGCTGGCCACCTCGCCGGATGAACGCTATGCCGACACCTCTATTCTGGCTCGTGATTTGGAGTATTTTATTTACAAAGACGGTTACGGCCCCACCATTGTTACGCTGGCCAACTATATGCGGGAGATTATGCCGGGCGTTTTCGGCGAACAGCCGGATGAAACTAAAACCGATGCCGCCGCAAATGACGCCACTGAAAATATGGAAAAAACCATCGTTATGCCGACCGAACATTGGAATGGTTCCACCACGGAAAAAACCACCGTACTGCCGGATGATTACTTTGATAAAAAGTAAAACAACCCGATAGTAAAAAGATTGTTGCAAAAATGTAAACCGGTAACTGTTAAAAGGTTGCCGGTTTTTATATAGATTAGTTGCCAGCATATCGCCATAAAGAAAAGCCCCGGAAGCAACGCATACTGCCAATGCACCGCCGCAAAAAGAATCGACACCATTATCACACTGCCGACACCGCCGATTTTAGCGGCAAACGCCCCAAATAAAAAATGCCGAAAAATCAGCTCTTCCGTTACCGGCGCCAATACTATCATGGCCAATAAAACCTGCCATACCGCAGTGCCGCTTAAACTGGATAAATACTCCAATGCCATTTGCGGCGGAACCTGTATATGGCAATATGTTAAAATCAACTGCCAGAAAAACTGAATAAACGCCGTACCGGAAAATATTAGTGGAATAAACCATAAATATTTCCAGTTAAAATATTTAGCTAAATTAACCTTAACAAAATACTGCTCTGGTGATATGTTATATCCGCCGCTTAACGCCCAAACCGCAACTAATAAAATTGACTTGCCAAGCAATAAATTCGGCAAAAACATCGAGAGAATCAAGGCAAAAAATATCGCCGTCGCCCGCCATGAACTAACCACTATACGGTTCGTCAAACAGCGTGCAACGGCGGAATCAAATTTGCCGCAATCAACATTATTCATATCCGGCGGCAATCATGGTTACTTGTTTAAGCCCAACAACAAACGAACTAATTCATCGCCGTGCAAAAAGCCTAAATCACCTTTTAACGCCGAACTTTCGCCATATTTCTTTACGGCGTCCGGCGTAAATGCCGGCCCCATAACCGCCAACGGCACCGGCGTGGTGGTATGTTTACGCAACTTAATCGGCACCGGATGGTCCGGCAACAAGGCAAAATTAACGTCCTGCCCTTTTAACGCCGCTAAAATCGGTGCAACAATTTTAGAGTCAAAATCACTGATTGCCTGCATTTTCAGCTTTAAATCACCTAAATGCGAACACTCATCAATGGCTTCCACATGCACATATACCAAGTCATGCGTTTTAATCGCCTCTAATGCGGCGGCCACCTTGCCGGCATAGTTGGTATCGATAAATCCCGTTGCGCCTTCCACTTCATAAACATCCATCCCGGCGCACTTGCCCAGCCCGCGAATCACATCCACCGCACTGATAATCGCCCCGGTTTTACCGTTATAACGCTGCTGAAACGAGGCCATTTTCGGCAAATACCCCGGACTCCACGGCCAAATATGGGTGGTTTCGGACTTTACCGGGCATTCGTTTTTCAACCACTCATGGGTACGCTTAAATAAATCCAGCAAAAACTCCACCGTATGCGCCGCTTCCGGCGAACTGTCCGTGGGTTTCCAGAGTAAATCTTTAATGGCCTCGCCCTGCGATGAATCCGGCTTTTCATAATGCACATGGTTGGAAAATTCCTTGCCATGCAGTACCATCAAATTACGATAACTTACTCCCGGATAAAAACTTACCTTATCATTGCCGAATTTTTCCTGCAACAACTTCATAATCGGGGTAGACACCGAATTTTCAATATGTCCGGCGGAATAATCCAGCAAAATATCATCGCTGGACGCCTTTACCAGATTACAACGCCACGCCACATCGTCCGGGGCCAATTCAATGCCCTGACTGGCGGCTTCGATCGGGCCGCGACCGGGATAATTTTCTTCCGGATAAAAGCCCAAAACCGACATATTAGCCACATCACTGGAGGTCGGTAAACCTTCCGGCAAAGTAAGAAATGTGCCGTTTACGCCGTGTTCGGCAATATAATCCATTGCCGGGGTATCCAAATATTCCACCGGAGTAAGATTATTCAACTCCGCCAACGGTTCGTCGGCCATGCCGTCCGCCAAAAAAATAATTGCTTTAGCCATTTTTCTATCCACATATCTCTAATTTTTATAACTCTCCAATAACCTTCATCACATCTTCAGCACTAACATTGCTGACCATCAACACTTTATGCCGGCTGGTTCCGCCGGATTTCAACTGCACGGAACTCTTTGACACATGCAGAATCTTAGCCCAGAATGTACATAAATCCTTGTTGGCCCGTCCCTCCACCGGCGGGGTGGTAAGCTGAATTTTCAACTCCCCGCCATGCACGCCCAAAATCTGATTGCGTGAAGCACGAGGTTGGACAAAGCAACTTATCAGGCACGCTTTTTCCGCTCCGCCCGCCCAGTTTCTAACGGCCAACCCCAACTCGTCTTCAGGTATTTCCATCCTAAGCCATCATTCGGCATTATTGATTCCGGCGGTATTGGTAACCGGCACCGGTTCATTGTCTGCCGGAGCTTCCAACTCTTTACGATGCGGCAGTTCCAGCAATTCTTCAACCTCATATACGGACAAAGTTTCCCGTTCCAGCAACGTTTCCGCCAACTTTTCCAAGCGTTTACGTTCACGTTCCAAAATCTCTTTGGCCTTCTGATGAGCAGTAGTAATTAAACTCTTTACCGCCATATCAATTTCACGTGCCGTTTCCTGACTCAAAATATCCTGCGGCGCCGCATCCATGCGCACATGCACATGTTCACGGAAATCACCGTATTTAATCGGCCCGATGGCATTATCCATACCAAACACGCAAACCATCATGCGGGCAATATGCGACGCATGCTGAATATCCTGTGCCGCCCCGGTGGTGATATCGCCAAAAATCAACTCTTCGGCCACCCGGCCGCCCATGCTGACAATCATCGACTCTTCCAATTCCAGCTTGCTGTGAGTATAGGCATCCTCTTCACTCAGCATAAATGTAACGCCCAGTGCCTGCCCGCGTGGAATAATGGTAACCTTATGCAACGGCGTGGCATGTTCACAAAACAACACCGTAAGTGCATGACCGGCTTCATGATAAGCCGTAAGCCGACGTTCACGATCCGAAATTCGTCTACTGCGGCGTTCCCGCCCCCAGCGCACTTTTTCCGATGCTTCTTCTAAATCGGCCTGCGTTACAAAATCACGCTTTTCGCCGGCGGCCAACAATGCGGCCTCATTACACATATTTGCCAAATCCGCCCCGCTTAACCCGGTGGTATGACGTGCCAAAACTAACAAGTCAATATTTTTATCGGCTCGAATATTTTTAATATGAACTTCTAAAATCTTCTTCCGCCCCTCCACATCGGGCAGATCCAGTACCACCTGACGGTCAAAACGCCCCGGACGCAGCAACGCTTCATCCAGCACATCCGGGCGGTTGGTGGCGGCCAAAACAATCACGTCGGAACGAGACTGCAAACCATCCATCTCCACCAGCATGGCATTCAAGGTCTGCTCCCGCTCGTCATGTCCGCCGCCCAAGCCGGAGAAACGGGAGCGGCCGACGGCATCAATTTCGTCAATAAAAATCAGGCACGGCGCACTATTTTTGGCCTGTTCAAACATATCACGCACCCGGCTGGCGCCCACGCCGACAAACATTTCCACAAAGTCCGACCCGCTGATAGAGAAGAACGGCACTCCGGCCTCGCACGCCACCGCTTTAGCCAACAGCGTTTTACCGGTTCCCGGTGGTCCCGTCAACAGACAACCCTTAGGAATTTTACCGCCTAACATCTTATACTTTAACGGATCACGCAAATAATCCACAATTTCGCGAACCTCTTCTTTAGCTTCATCCGCCCCGGCCACATCGTCAAACTTTACATTAATATCTTTCGGTTCAATCATGCGGGCGCGGCTTTTGCCGAACATCATGGCACTGCGGTTGGAATTCTTAAACTGCCGGGAGAAGAAAATCCATATCAAAACGGCCAGCAACAACATCGGCCCCCAGGTAAACAGCAGCTCCAGCCACGGACTCAACACCTTAACTTCAACCGTCGGAACATTTTCCCGCAATGCGGCCTGCATTGCTTCCGACGACAATACTTTAGTGCTATAACGTTTTTTGCCGTCGGAGGCCGGGTTGGACAATTTGGCCAACTTAGCTTCGGCGTCATTTAGCTTATAAACGCCATCAACCAGCAATAAATTGTCGGGCCGACTGGCGACTTCGGCAGTTAGAACCTGTTTAGCACCAAGAAGTTCCTCAAATTTAGTCTGCGTAATTTCTTCACTTTTTCTGGTCCTCTGCCCTAAAAACAGCAACAATCCGATTAAAGCAAGAATCAACAGCCAGGCTATCACGGCGGGCGGCACCATTTTAGTACCGGCATTAACGCGTTTTTTCTCCGTCTCTACTGGCGGAGTATTCTTCATTTTATCGTCCATAAAGTTTACTTTCTTCTTTTAATAGCTAAAAATAAGGCGAAAATGGTCACCTCCGCAAGTCTCCTTAAACTCTGTCTGACTAACCGCCGCACCCGTCTTACGACAAACTGCATCCGGCCGCAACCTACCTTACCAGACAGCCGCCCAACTTGTCCAACCCCATTTTCGCCTGAACATCAATGCTTGAAAAAAGACAATTATTTGCCCATGCTCATTACATTAACCAAAATAACAATCGCCAGAATCGCCAACACCACACCTACGCAAATCAAAGAAATCCACATTAATTTCTTGTTACGTTCACGCAACTTATTTTCCTGCTGGGCAAACGGTGAATAATTGTCCAGATTTACAGTAGAAATACCGGCTTCAGTATGGTCTAAATCAATGCCGGTGGCAGTGCGTGAGGCCATGGTGGAAGCATTTTTATCTTCACATTCAAACAAGGTTTCCACGCCGCCCAGCTGAATAACGTCAAAATTCTTCAGCTCATACTCTTCGCCGGGGGTTAAGGGAACATTATTTAACCGGGTACCGTTGGTACTGTCATTATCACGCACACGAAACTTTTCGCCGTCACGAATAAAATCGCAATGGTGTCCGCTAAGAGTCGAGTCTTTGATTACAATGTCGTTAGGTTCGCGACGACCGACCGTAAGCAAATCCTTATCAAGTTCATAGCTTTTGCCGCGAAATTTTTCCGACAACATTACCAGTTTTGGAGTTTGAGACATTTCCAACCACCCTGTTTATATATTAAATTTTAACTAAAAACACTTTTTTGCCGCACCGTAGTTCACGGCATATACACTACAACATACCGTAATGTAACATTGAATTTTATTTTTTCAATTGTTCAATAATATTTTTACGTTTTTTTATCAAAATTTTTGCCCGCACATCGCTTTTTCCGATTGATTAAGGACGGCCGGGTACAAAATCTTCATTTCCCTGCAATGCGGCAATAGTTTCAGTCAACAATTCCACGGCTCCGAATGCATCCCGCAGATCGCAAACCTCCACCGCCGAGTGCATATAACGGTTAGGGATACTGACCAGACAAGTTGCCACTCCGGCACGGGTGAGCTGAATTGCCGCCGTGTCGGTGCCGCCGGACGCCCGGTGTGCGGCCGTTTCCTGGCACGGAATTTCGTGTTTTTTCGCCTGTAAGCGAATCCATTTACCTAAAATTTCATTATTATCGGCACTGCGGGTCAACTCCGGCCCCTTGCCCAAAGAAATATCGCCTAAAAGTTTCTTCTGGATATCCGGCAAATCGGTGGTAAAGCCGACGTCAACGGCAAAACCAATCTGCGGATTGACTCGATAGGCGGCGGCCTGAACTCCACGCAAGCCCAACTCCTCCTGCACCGTACCCACCGCATAAACCGCCACATTCAGTTTACGTTCCGACAATCTGCGCAACGTTTCCGCCACTACAAACGCCCCGATTTTATCATCCAAACCCTTGGACATAATGCGATTTTCACTCATACGCAAATAGTTGCATCGCATCGCCACCGGATCGCCCACCGCCACCAGTTTAGCGGCTTCATCCTTACTTTCCGCCCCGATATCAATCCACATGTCGGAAATATCCACGGCGGACTCCCGTTCGGCCGGCTTCAGCAGATGAATCGGTTTTTTGCCGATTACGCCGCGAATTTTGCCGTTGGCGGTAAGAATGTCCACTTCGCTGGAGGGAATATTCAACTTATCAATGCCGCCGTTACTGCGGAAATACAGTAAGCCGTCATCGGAAATATGCACAATCTGAAAGCCGATTTCATCATAATGCCCGGCCAGCATCACCCGCACCGGCGCATTGGGATTCAGAATCCCGAAAGTATTGCCCAGCACGTCCTGTTCCACCTTATCGGCAAACTCGCCAACGTAGGCGGCAAAGCATCTGGCGGCCTCGGCCTCATAGCCGGACGGACTGGAGGTACACAATAAATTTTCTAAAAACTGCAAACTTTTATCATCAAACATTCTATTTTTCTCCTTAAAATGTAAATATACGTTGTTCTAATCTATACCGGATAACGGTATTTTTCAATCTCAAAACAAATTTTTACTTGAAATCTTTCCAAATTAAGGTATCTTATTGGCACTATGTTGAATTATTTAAAAATAAGCAATCTGGCATTGATGCGGCAGGCCGAGGTGGAATTTCACCCCGGATTCAATGTTATAACCGGCGAGACCGGGGCGGGTAAATCAATACTTTTAGGAACGGTTGCTCTACTGCTGGGGGCCAGAGCTGACAAGTCGCTGATTCGGCAGAACTGCGATCGTTGTGAGATTGTGGGGTCTTTGTCGCTGAATATAGCCGACTACCCGGAAACAGCGGAGCTTCTGCATGAACTGGCGATAGAGGAAAATAATGAGGAACTGCGCTTACGCCGGGTAATCACCCACAGCGGCAGTCGTTGCTATATAAATGACACGCCGGTAAATTTACAGACGCTGGCGCAAATCGGCAATGCGTTGATTGACGTACATTCGGCCAATGAACAGTATTCGCTGTTAAGTCATACCCGCCAACTATTTATGCTGGACAGGCACGGCAAACACCATGCCTTGCTGGAAAATTGTAAACATTTGTATGATAAGCGTAAAGAGCTTGCCGCCGGCCATGCCAAACTTTTAGCCGAACTCCCGTCGCTGGCCGAGGCGGAACTATTGGAAGCCATGACCGCCGAAATTACCAAAGCCAATCCGGAGCCGGATGAAGACATTGTG
This sequence comes from uncultured Victivallaceae bacterium, assembly GCA_964512385.1. Classification (GTDB taxonomy): domain Bacteria; phylum Verrucomicrobiota; class Lentisphaeria; order Victivallales; family Victivallaceae; genus CALXXL01. The sequence goes on from CAZEHZ010000047.1 coordinate 8,160, forward strand.
GTGAATCAACAATTTTCTTTAGCCGCCAATGCCAGAGAAATCCTTAACAGCTCCGCTCAGCTGACCAATCTTTTGACCGATGGCGAAAACTCTATTACGGAGATGCTGGCGATGGCGTACCGGATGATCAGCGACTTGAACCGCTTGACGGACAATGCGTTAGCTGAAACGGAAAACAACTGCGCCGCCTTAGCGGAGTCGGTGCGGGATTTGGCCGGTGAAATTGAGCATTTTGCCAATCACGTTGATTTGGATGAAGAAACATTGCAAAATCTGGAAAACCGCCTTGGCGTTCTGCAAAACTTGAAACGTCGCTACGGCCCCCGTCTGGCAGATGTGCTGTCCAGATATGAGGCGGCTAAGGACAAACTGCATAACTTTCACGCCGCCAAACAACTTAGAGACGAGTTTGCCGTTCAGGACCGTGAACTTTTGCGTCAGCTTACTCAAGCGGCCGGAGTATTGACGGAAGCCCGCCGGAAAGCCGGTGCGGAATTGAGCAGTAAAACCGAACAACTGTTGCATAAACTGGGGTTGCCGAACGCTCGTTTTGAGGTAAGATTGGCGGCAAAGGAACCCGGCGAAAACGGTGCGGACGAGGTTGAATTTTATTTTTCGGCCAATAAAGGCGTAATGGTGCAACCGTTGCGGTTAATGGCCTCCAGCGGGGAATTGTCCCGGGTAATGCTGGCGATGAAAGCGGTTCTGGCGGCGGCGGACACCACTAATGTCTTGATTTTTGATGAAATAGATGTAAATATCGGCGGCGAAACCGCTCGTGAAGTAGCTCGCACCATTGCAGATTTGGCCAAAGAGCGGCAGGTTTTATGCATTTCCCACTTGCCGCAGGTCGCCGCTTGCGGCGATTATCACTATATGGTGGCCAAACATGATGACCACGATGATGCGTCCGGCACCGTGTCCGAAATCATTGAACTTACCGCCGAACAACGCATTGCCGAGCTGGCTCGCATGCTTGGCGGCGGCCGGGCGGCGCTGGCTCATGCCGAAGAATTATACCGAAGTCAGGAATAAACGTAAAAAAACATGATAAAAAAAAACTAAAGGCAAAAACGCTCTTGACTCCCGGCTTTCAATATGTTATATTATGAGCAAATGTTTTTTACCACATGGGAGATATGCTGATGCAATATATATATAAAGATGACCAAGGCAATGAAGTCGGCCCGATTGCCCACGATGCCATGCTGCAACTAATCACCCGGAAGGTGGTAACAAAAAATACAGAGGTTCGAAATGCCATGCTGTCAACCTTTTCGCCGGCCTCCAGCCATGCTGCTTTGGCGGACACGCTAAGCAAAATTGAGCCAGACAGTAAACGCCGGGTGAATGAGACCGATTATGAATTCCGCCGCCGTAAAGATAAAGAGTGGCAAAAACAGGAAAAGTCCTCCGCCATGGTTCGTACCGGCAGTATTGGGGAAGCCGGTTTTGCCATGCGCATTACGGCGTTTTTAATCGATATGGTGGTGTTGGCAATAATCATGCTCGCCTTGATTTTGTCGGTATTTCAAGGCTTGTGGAATGAGCCGGTCCGGGTAATGAAATGGAATGGTTACAATTATCAGGCGGCGTCGGAAAAAATCGATTACGGCGGGCCGTATAATTTGTGGCAGAAACAGTATTTTCAGTTCTTCGATAAAGAACATGTTATTGGCGTCCGTAACGAATCCACGCAAACGGCGGTGTATCTGGACAGTAAAAATATGCGTCTTAAAATTTTGTCCTGCATGACATTTTTGGGTATGTTGACCGCATTGTATTATGTTTTCAGTCTGGGATATTTTGCGCAAACCATCGGCATGTGGTTCTGCGGCTGTGTGCTGGTGCGGGATAACAAGGCGGATCCGGCGGCATACGAAATCCGCTATATGGACGCTTTTCGCTATTATATTATGCTCTGGCTGCTCGGCTGGACTTATCCGTTAACTATGCTGTTTACTAAAAAGCAGGGGCTGCATTGTATGTTAATTCGTGTAAAGGTTGCCAACGTAGCCTCCAGCCCGGTGTAAAGAAAAAAAGGAAAAATTGAGATGTCTAAACCGGAAATAACCATTTGCATGGGCAGCAGTTGCTTTGCCCGCGGCAATGAAAAGAATTTACAGGTAATTGAAGAGTTCTTGGCGGCCAACAACTTAACCGATGAGGTTGATTTGGTGTTGGGTTGTGCCTTGTGTCAGGACTTTTGCGGCGAAGGGCCGAACGTTGTTATTGATGGAAAGCGTTACGGGAATGTGGATCCGCAGGTAATGCTGCTGTTATTGCGGAAATTGTTCCCGAACGCCAAATAATCCATATATTAAAGGTAATAATTTATGAATCAGAATTATCCTATTTATACTGTACTAAACGAGTGCCACGACTGTTATAAATGCGTGCGGCACTGCCCGTGTAAGGCAATTAAGGTGGTAAATGGCCGCGCCAGCGTAATTCCGGAATTATGCGTGTCTTGCGGAACATGTGTGCGGGTCTGCCCGGCCGGAGCCAAACATATTCGCAACGATGTGGCGCAGGTTAAATTTTTCCTGTCGGAACCGGAACCGGTTTACGCCTCGTTAGCTCCGAGTTTTATGAGCTATTACAGCGACATTAAGCCGGAACAGCTGATTGCGGCGTTAAAAAAACTGGGCTTTGCCGGAGTTAGTGAAACCGCACTGGGAGCGCAGTTGGTCAGTGCGCAAACCGGTAAATTTCTGGCCGGTGCTAAAAACGGCATCTATCTTTCCAGTGCCTGCCCGGCGGTAAACGCTTATGTACAGCAGTATTTGCCGGAATATACCGACAATATTTCGCCGTTGCTGTCGCCGTTGTTATCGCATTGCCGTTTTCTTAAGCAGCAATTTGGCGAAAATATCAATGTCGTATTCATCGGCCCCTGCGCCGCCAAAAAGTTGGAAGCCGCTCAACACCCGGAACTCCTGTCCGCCGCCTTAACCTTTGAGCGGCTGGACGCCATGTTTGAACAGTATCAGATAAAACCGGCGGAAATCACGCCGGCGGCGGATGACCATTTTGTGCCGTATTCCGCCGAAGAAGGCCGGAATTATCCGTTTGAAGGCGGTATGAATGATACATTACGGGATCCGCAACTTGGCGAAGTCAACTTATTGAACGTGTCCGGTCTGCATAATATTGAACGGTTGCTGACGCCGGAGGCGTTGGCATCGACCGAAGCGGCGAACAGCAAAACCTTTATTGAATGTCTGGCGTGCGACGGCGGCTGTATTAACGGCCCGGTTATGCGAGATACCGGCCGGTCTCTGCACGGCATGCTGAAGGTGGCGGCCAATGCGCCGAAAAAGAGTTCCTTGTCCCGTCAAGTGGATTTTCCGATTAGCGAAACCTACGTTCAGCACCCCGCCAAACATGACCCGATCAGTGAACCGTTGTTGCGGGAGGCGCTGGCTCAAGTGGGCAAATTTACGCCGGAAGACGAATTGAACTGCGGCGGTTGCGGTTATCACACCTGCCGGGAGTTTGCGGCGGCATTACTGTCCGGCAAGGCGGAAACCGCCATGTGCTTGTCTTACCTGCGTAAACAGGCTCAGCGTAAGAGTAATGCCCTGATTAAGCATATTCCGGCCGGCGTGGTAATTGTGGACAATAATCTGAATGTGGTGGAGTGTAACGAATCTTTTGCCAAAATGTGCGGAGAAAGTGCGCAACTTGCGTATGAAGCCGATCCCGGATTGGCCGGAGTTGAGTTATCCGGTCTGGTGGAATACTCTGAACTGTTTGAAATTGCGTTGAGTTCCGGCACCGATGTGGTCAGAACCAATTATATTCAGGGCGACCGGATTCTGAACATCAGTATCTTCTCTATTGAATCCAAACGCATTGCCGGGGCGGTAATTCAAGACGTTACCATGATGGAACTGCATCGGGAACAAATTTCGGAAAAAGCCCGTGAAGTAATCCATAAAAACGTGATTACCGTTCAACAAATCGCCAAATGCTTAGGCGAGCATATGGCGGAAACTGAAGTTTTACTGCGGGAAGTAGCTCAGGGCTACAGCGGCCCCAGTAATAAAGACAAGGCCAAATAATCATGGTAATCGATGATACATTTGTAGAAATAGAGTGTTTTCAACGCACCAAAACCGGCGAAAGTGCTTGCGGCGACGATTTTAAAAGCATTCGTTTAGCCAGCGAAAACCGCAGTCTATCGGTTTTGTCCGACGGTTTGGGCAGCGGCATAAAAGCCTCGCTGCTGGCTACCATGACCACCACCATGGCGTTGGAATTTTTCCAGCGTAATATGGAAATTGTGAAATCCGGCGAAATTATTATGGATTGCCTGCCGGTGTGCGAAGTGCGCAAAATCTCCTACGCCACCTTTACCGTGGCCGACATTCTGGCCAACAGCCGGGTGCGGATGATTGAGATGGATAATCCCAGATTTATCCATTTGCGGAACGGTAAAGATTTACAGTGGCCGGTGCAAACCTTTGTCTCGGCCAACTGGCCGGATCGAAAAATGAACGTATCGGAATTCAGAGCGGTGCCGGGCGACCGGATTATCTTCTGTTCCGACGGCGTAACTCAGGCCGGATTAGGCCGTAAAGAGTGTAAATTCGGCTGGCGACGGGAAGGAATGCTGGAGTTCATTCAAGAGAAAGTGGCGAAAGAACCGGAAATTTCGGCGCGGGAACTGGCTCAGATGGTTGTGGCGCAGGCCTGCATGAAAAATGCGGATTTTAAATGCGTAGACGATACCTCGTGTGCGGTGATATATTTCCGCAAACCCCGCCGCCTGCGTCTGCTTACCGGCCCGCCGTTCCGCCCGGAACATGACAAACAGTTTGCCGAAATGGTAACGAGTTTTGATGGCAAAACCATTGTTTCCGGCGGCACTACCGCCAATATTGTCTCCAGAGAACTGCATAAAAAAATCACCTGCGATTTAAAGCAGTTCCGTTTCGGCGTGCCGCCGATGTCTAAAATGGACGGCATCGATTTGGTGACCGAGGGCATTCTGACGCTTACCGAAGTCGCCAGAGCGTTGGAGGAAGGCCTGCCGGAGAATCCGCCCCCGGCCATAAAACAGATGTACGATTTGTTTATGGACAGCGATGTGATAGAAATGATTGTCGGCACCAAGGTAAACGAGGCGCATCAAGACCCGAATCTGCCGGTGGATTTGGAAATTCGCCGAAACATAATCAAGCGTCTGGCGGAAGTTTTAATGGAAAAATATCGTAAAAAAGTAGTTATAAAATATTTTTAGTAATAAGGAGTTGCGGTTATGACAGACGAGAAATTATTAGTGGAAATCTGTGTAGGAACTACATGCTTTGTGCTGGGAGCGGCGGCATTGCAGTCGCTGGAGGATTTTTTGCCAAGCGAAATTAAGGATAAGGTTGATGTGGTCGGTTCGCCGTGTTTAAACTGTTGCCGGAATCGTAATGACGGCAATGCGCCGTTTGTGCGAATCGGCGGCAAACACATTGTGGGGAACGCCTCAATACAAAAAGTTATTGCCAAAATTGAAGAAGTTTTAGCCGAGGGTCAGAAAGATGCGTAAAAATAATGCCGGCCGAGTTATTACTGATTTGATGATCCGGATGATCCGGTCGTTTTATGACGGCACCTTGCCGGATCGTATCGATAAAATTCCGGTGGAAATGCGGCCGCGCAATAACGAGGCCATGCGTTGCTGTATTTATAAAGACCGTGCCATGCTGCGGTATCGTCTGCTGGCGTTGCTGGGCTTTGCCCGTGAAGACGAAACCGATGAATCGAAGTTTTTAATGGAGTATCTGGCCGAGGCCGAACATCGGGAAAAATACACCAATCCGCACGTCCTCAGTGTATTGGATGTAGCGTGCGAAAGCTGTGTAGAGAGCCAATATTTAGTCACCAACGCCTGCCGCGGCTGTTTTGCCCGCCCGTGCGAAACCAACTGCCCGAAACAGGCAATTCAAGTGATTGACGGCAAGTCGGTAATTGACCAGAAAAAGTGTATTGACTGCGGCAAATGTACTCAAGTCTGCCCCTATCATGCCATTGTGCGAGTACCGATTCCGTGTGAAGAAGCCTGCCCGGTGGATGCGATTCGTAAAGATGCCGACGGCAAGGAACGTATTGATTTTGATCGTTGCATCGCCTGCGGTAAATGCTTGGTGGCGTGTCCGTTCAGTGCAATTTTGGAACGGTCGCAACTGATTGATATATTGGTAAAACTGCGGCAGAAACGCCGGGTGGTGGCTATGGTGGCGCCGGCGATTGTGGGTCAGTTTGCCGGAACGTTGGGGCAGATCTCCAGCGCATTAAAGAAAGCCGGCTTCCATCATATGGAAGAAGTGGCTTTCGGTGCCGAGGAAACCACGGCACACGAGGCGGAAGAGTTTATTGAACGCATGGAGGAAGGTAAACGCTTAATGACCACCAGTTGTTGCCCGGCGTATGTGGAAGCGGTGCGGCGTCATGTGCCGGACTTGGTGCCGTTTGTCTCCACCACGCCGAGTCCGATGCGTTTTTCGGCGGCCAAAGTAAAGCGTGAAGACCCGGAATGTATTTCGGTATTTATCGGGCCCTGCGTAGCCAAACGTTTTGAGGGCTTGGAAGACAAAAACATTGATTATGTGATGACGTTTGAAGAACTTGGTGCCTTGCTGGTGGCGTTGGAAATTAACGTGGGCGACATGCCGGATGAAAGTACGGCGGAGGCCAAAGGCTATGCCCGTGGCTTCGCCTCCAGTTGCGGTGTTACCACGGCAATTCTGCACGATACCGCCGAATTGCGTAATGACGGCAAACCGTTGCCGGAAATTGACGGTAAATTCATTAACGGCATAGACAAGAAAACGGTAAAAATGTTACAGTTGTATGCCGACGGTAAATTACCGGGTAATTTTCTGGAAGTAATGGCCTGCCCCGGCGGTTGCGTGGGCGGCCCCTGCGCCTTGGGCGATGTCCGCTTAGCAACGCTGGCGGTAAAAAAAGTGGCCGGAAAACCGGTCGAAAAGTAAAAAAAGCAAAAAAAAATCGGCAGTGTTTTAAGCACTGCCGATTTTTTTGCGTCTTAATCACTTTTTCTGATTTTTCTTACGCAACATAAACACAATTCCAGCCGCACCGATAAGAAGCGTACCGAATACAAGTATTGTCCATTTTATATACGTTCTGATTTTATTATAATTCCAAGTATTTTTTACACTTGCCTGTTCTCTTTTGCCCAAAACGTAAGAAGCCAAATCATCACGTGTTAAAAAAGTTTTTTGTTTATCACCGTAAAATTCAAACAATCCGTTCTCTGGCGTTATCATTTCGGCCGCTACTAAATCAAGCTGAAACAATTTTTTACCATCTCTGCTATAATGATTCCGACCATAAATAAAATAAGTTTCTTCATCGATGAAAAATTCACGCTTAAACGGTCGATTGGCATTATAATATTTTAAACGCTCACTGTCATTTTTTAAAAGTTCAGCCTCAGATTCTCTTGTTAAGGCGATTATCGAAGCCATATCGGAAGGGGTATTCATAATCACTCGGTAACACGGCTTTTGCTTATAAGTTTCACGGCTTACCTCAAAATTGGCCAAATCCAGCTCGGTCTTGTCAATTGATTCATGAATTGCTTCTAAATACCACAAAGCCGGAACATAATACAGTTTTCCGGAACAATCGTCCATAATGCCGAAGATGCCGTCCTGATTTTCAATGTATGTTTCACTTAATTTGCCATTCTGCATAGTTTCCAAACGCAGATTAACACGTTCTCCGTCAAACTGTCGATAAAAAGCCCAAGTATCAGGCACGATAATATCTAATGGATAACTCCGGGGCGGCACCTGATTGGGAATAATAATCTTAAAACTCGCCTTACGATTACTTTCAAATGCTTTGGTCAAAATCTCCAGACCATCTTGTGCAGAAGCACTGATTGTAAAAAAAACAAGCAAAAGCATTATTATTTTTAAAAAATATCTCATAGATTCACCTGCCAATCATTACGATTGATGTATAAACACCAGCCGACGCCTCGTCCCACCAGTACAACATCCTCGCCGGAATAATAAAAATCCGGAATATGTTTCACC
>CAZEHZ010000047.1:16235-17151 GCA_964512385.1 uncultured Victivallaceae bacterium
AAATCTGTTCCGGCAACAGTATAATCAGACAGTATGCCACACGTGCTGCTATTAACACGGCATAAAGGCATTCCGGAAAATTCGTATACTTTTGCAATACTGTTTTCTTTCGTCTTTGCTTTATTTGCCGTTTTATTTTCCTCACAGGCGGCAAACAACAATACAAATAACAGCAATATACACCAAGGAATAATTTTCAGTTTAAACACTTGATTCCAATATTCAAAAAACGATTCCATATAGTCAGTTCCTCTCGATTCCACAACACTCAGTCCAATTTCAATCAAGTCAATAATGGCATCTGCCTGTACAGGGACACAACAAACACCATTATTAAAAACTTAATAACATTTATTTATACAACAAATGTTATTAAAACCCATAACCAAAAAGTTCTGTCAATCACCTGGTTCACATGGTATCGTATTTTTATCAGGCGTATATGTAGGATATAGTTTTACCTTACCTGTACTATCAGTTATTACTTCACATACCCCAGTCTGAGTAACTGTAGCGATACCTTTTCCTTCACCTTTGTGAGGCGGATTTTTACGTAAATCTTCATTGTGTATTTCCGGTCCGGTCATATGCACGCTACTAATTCCCATTGCCACCAATGCGCTATTGGTATAATCTCCATCTACACGTGTAGATGCAATTTCACCGCATCCACATGAGGAAGTGGCGATTGCAGTAACCACTGCACGTTTTCCGGGAACAGCGGCATAAAGACAAATTGCTCCGCTCAACACTGCCAACAACAACACTGTGATTTTCTTTGTTTTCATCTCTACATCTTTTCTTTTTAATTTAAAATTTCAGTAAGTAAAAAATAAAAACCGTTCTATTTTTTACATATTAATAAAATCACAAGTAATATCATTATAATATTCTGATATATTATTATATATCACAT
>CAZEHZ010000048.1:0-16683 GCA_964512385.1 uncultured Victivallaceae bacterium
CAGCTTTTTCTAACAACCTTGTCGATTCATTGGCGACAGGGATTTAATATGCCATGCTTTTACAATTATGCAAATACGTTTTGCAAGAAACTTCAAAAAAAGTAAAGAGAAACGGTTATAGGCCGAACATGTCGGTGATTTTTTGGATTGGCATGGCGCAACGGATCGCTTGAGCACGTAACCGCTGAGCTTGAGCATAATCTTTTATTACACCTAACCCCTGCTCATACGCATGTGCCAAGGCTAAGAAGGCATCGGGGAAATGAGCACGACTGGCGGCACTGAGCAGCTCCAAGCCGCCATGAAAATCCTTTGCCGTGCCATCGCCCAGCAATTTTGCCACACCTAATGCCGTCATTGCCGACAGGTCTTTTAACTCGGCGCCGCCGGCAAAAAACTTAACGGCCTGCTCGTAACTTGGCTCCACGCCCTCTCCTTCTAAATATAAACGGCCTAAATCGAAGAACGCACCGGGGACTTTCCCCTTAACGGCCTGCCGGTAATATGCCACGGCTCGGGGCAGGTCATGCACAAAACCAAAACTGCGTTCAAAACGGCGCGCCAGTTGATAAGCGATTTCATCATCACTTTTCTCGACCTGAAACGCTGACTGCGCCCAACGCCGATAATACTCCCACGCTTTAACCTTATCCGCCGGCACAATTTCGCCGACTTCAAACATGCGGCCGGCCAAAACCAAAGTCGCCGGGCATCTCTCCAGCCAAAACAGCGCCTTTTGACTGTCCGGCGGCACGCAACGCGCGTAATAATCAGAGATGCAAAACGCCATAATCGGATCATTTCCGCCGAGCTTGTAATATTCTATTAACATCTCTTCAGCTTTATTGCGATCCACGGCGTCAAAATATTCGTCATAATCGCCCCAGTAGAGTTCACCAAGCACCCGCCATGCCTCCACATCGCCGCCGGCCACGGCTTTCTGCAGCCAGTCCATGCCCAAGGCGACATTCCGGGGGCAGTAGGCGTCACCCATCAGATAATGCACGCCAAGCAGACGTGCCGACTCCACATCACCCAGTGAATATGCCCGGCTTAAACAAAATTGCGTCCGCTTGTTTACGCCGATATTCTGCGTAGCGGCGCAGGAAAAATTTGGAAAATTGGCCAGCTCACGCCATGCCGCCGCACAGCCGCCCAGCGCCGAACGATTCAGCAACATCAGGCCGGTTACATTGTTAAGCGAGTAATCCGCCGCCAACAACTCCATGCCCTGCGCATAGAGTTCCGACGCCGACGAAAGTTTCAGATCATCTGTATTCATTTTCCGACTTCTCCTACTTTTTTCCGGCGCCGATTATTGTTGTGGCAACAACAATTTTTCCAAATCCGGGATAAATTTCTTAAAATAATATGGATAATACCCGATAATGATTGAAAAATCCGGCTCAACCTTAATCTCCCGGACAGCGGGGCGATATTGTGCGTACATCTCATCTTTGCGCAACTCATCCAGCGCTCCGGCGGCAAAACTTTCCACCACGCTAACCGGTATCGGCAGTTTGCCAAGTGTTGCGGAGCTGACTTTCACGCCTTCACCATCGGCATTTAGATATGGCTGAGCAATCGCAGTAAGCATAACATTGCCGCCGAACAGCCAACGCTGTTCAACATCCAGTGAATATTTGCCGCTGAAACCGGACTTTTGATAATTGACCGTAAAGTCCTGTGGCCGAATATCCAGTTCATGCCGCCCAAAAGCGTCCGCCACCGCCGCACTGTTTAAAATCACTTTACATAAGGTATTGAGTTGTTCTTCCGAAAGCGTAATTTCCTGATAATCAGTTGGCGTTTCCGCTTCCGAGATTTGATTGATGATTTGAGAAATTATGATACTTTGCGTAACGGTTTCATTAACCGTTAAGGGTTCGGCGTAGAATTTCTGCGGGAACGAGAAGACCAGCCAGGCACCAAACAAGCCGCCGGCCAAAATCACCACCGCCATAAATAAACATCCGAAGCAACAACAGCCGCAACTGCGTTTGGATTTTTGAGGAGATTCGTTGTTATTTACCGCCGTCGCTTCATTGTTCATAATTTTTACTCCGTTTTTTTCGGGAACACCGCCGGGCGAATATATTCAAGCCGGCTGAAATTACCGTCATATTGCTGATATTTGGCCAGCACCAGTTCCGCCGGGTCAAAATGTTCCACTACTTTTAAGGCAAAATCCACCGACGCCACTTTTATCACCGCATCGGCATCGGCCGCCTGAGTTACCCACATTGCATTTTGATGAGCCGAAAAATACTCCGGCACTTGAGTTTTATTCAAGACCGCCGACTTTCCGGCCGGCACGCAACCATCCTCCGTCATTGTCAGTTCAAAAGCCAGAATCTCCTGATTCCGCCCGTCGAACAACACAATTACCGGCTGTCCGGCCTCAGGTAAATCCTCCACGGTATTGGCAATCGCCACCGCCGTCGGCACGCACCGCACCTGAACGCCGTTTTCACGGGACAATCCGGCCACCAGAGCCGCCACCAGCCGCATTCCGGTAAAACTACCCGGCCCCGAACCGATGGTCCAGAACCCGATTTCAGTTATTTCATGCTTGGCACACGCCAAACTTTCAAATACAAAGTCGCCAAGACCGGCCGCTTCACGCTGACGCATCGGCTTGCGGGTGCGGCAAATTACACTGCCGTCGCCCCGAACCAACGCAAAACGAGCCATATTGCCGGACATATCCAGCGACGCATATAACTTTTCTTCTAAAGCGGACATGATTCACCAGGTTTGCTTTCTTCCACGATCAACTCAACCAAATCCTTACTGCTTAAACGCTTACGCACCAACTCCGCAAAACCCTCCTGTACCATTACCTCCGCCGGCATGGGGCGCAGATTGTAAACTCCGCCCATGCTGTAACAATATGCGCCGGCATTGGCCACCATTAAAATGTCGCCTTCACGCACTTCGGGCAATTCACGCTGTTCGGCAAAGCGGTCGCCGGTTTCGCAAATATTACCACATACGTCATAGACCTGCAATTTGCCTTCCGGGTTGCTTAAATTTACAATATTATGATACGCACCATATAAAACCGGCCGAATCAACTGCGGAAAACCGGAGTTACAGCCGATAATCATACGGGTGCGGTTATGTTTAATGGTATTTACTTCCGTCAACAAATAACCGGCCTCCGCCACAATATATTTACCCGGCTCAAAAAACATCTCCAGTTCACGGCCGTAGTTTTTGCAGAATTCAGTGAACAACCGTTTAATTTCGCGCCCCATGGCAATATAGTCCACCCGTTTTTCGCTGGGCATATACGGCACCTTAAAGCCGCCGCCGAAGTCCATAAAACGTAAATCCGGGAAGCGTTCTTTAGTGGCAATCGCCATTAAATTTTTCATGCTCTGGAACACCGACTCGGTATGCTGAAGCCCACTGCCGGTATGTTCATGCAGGCCAACCACTTTCATGCGGTATCGGCGTACAACCTCCACCACGGCATCCACATCATCCAGCAACAGCCCGAACTTGGTCAAGTCGCCCCCGGTCATGGTGTTAACGCTGTCGCCGTCCTTAACATCGGGGTTAAAGCGCAGACAAATTTCACTGCCCGGATATTTTTTGGCAAACTTTTCCAATCTGGACAGCGAGCCGATATTCATCAATACTCCGGTAGCCTTAACCTCATCCACTTCGGCGTCGGTCATATTATTAGCGGTATAGATGATTTTATTAACCGGGAATCCGGCTTTTAACGCCATATAAACGTCGCCGGGGCTTACGGTATCAAGACCGGCACCCACGGAATTGAGCATTTTCAGAATATTAACGTTGTAATTAGCCTTCATTGCATAGTAAATTTGCAATTTTTTGTAACCAATGAAGTCATACAACTCACGATAATGATTGATAATTTCGTCGCCGTCATAAACGTACAACGGCGTGCCGAATTTAGCACTGAGTTCCAGCATTTGATTTCTGCTAATAGTCATATACACCTTAACGATTACGTTGTTTCCATATTATACTGCTATAAATTTACTACCTTAAGTTGCACTTTTCAATTTATATAGTAAAAAAAAAGACTATTTTCCATCTATCATCAGATAAAGACATAAAAAAAGAGAGGACCAAGCCTCTCTTTTCGGCGATTTTTCGCTCAATTATGCATTATAGGCAAAACTGAATGCGTTGGTGGCGGAAACTTCCTGCTTGATTTTGTCAATAATAATCTGCGGAACTTCCATATTCGTCTTTACAATCGCCAGCGACTTGGTGCCGTTTACGTTCTGCGGCGCACGAATATCCACAATATTGATATTCTTTTCACCCAGAATCCCGGCAATCTTACCGATTACACCCGGAGCGTCGGCATATTCCACAAACAAAATATTGCCGGTCGGTTCCAGATAAATATGTTCAAAGTCGCCGATACGGGAAATCATCAGATTGTTTTCGGTAGTGGTGCCGCGCACGCTGATGGTGTTAATGGCATCTTTACCGGCAAACAAATCCACCGTCATGGCGTCGCCGTAATTTTTAGAATCGTCCACAGTCCGATTTATCAAATCCACGCCGTGTTCGGCCAAAAACGCCGTAGCGTCGGCCGCCGCATCGTGCATATTCACGTCGGACGTAACCGCCGCCACAATCGGCGCCGTCATCCACTTGGCAAACGCATTCAAGCCGCCGTAGAAACTGGTGGCAATCTTGCTCGGCTGAGCTTCACCCAAATACTTATAGGCAATAGCGGAAACCACATAAGCGAGTTCCTGATATTTGGGATTCAAATTATCCGGCAACTCTTTGTTTACCACGCAGGTGGTAATGCCGTGTTCAAAATAGGCGATGGTCTGTTCCGCGGCACGTTTGGCGGCGGTAAAGTTGGCTTCATTGGTGTTGGCGCCCAAATGCGGCAGCATCAAATCGGCAACGTCGGCCACCGACTTTTCGCCGGCTTCGTCTTTCGGGTATACGTCGTTGCAGTAGAAAATCTTCTTTTCCTGCTTGGCGGCCCGTAAATCTTCTTCATTGATCACCCCGGCACGAGCGCAGTTCACCAGCATCGCACCCGGCTTCATTAAGCCGAACAACTTGGCGTTCACCATACCGCGGGTTTCATTATTTTCCGGAATATGCAGAGAAATCACATCGCATTTGGCAAAAATTTCATCCACACCCACCAAAGTTACGCCCAACTGCTTAGCCAGTTCGGCACTCAGGAAGGGGTCATAACCAAAGATTTTCACTTCAAACCCGCTCAACCGCTTTACCAGCAGCTGGCCGATATGCCCCAGGCCGAGAATCCCCACCGTTTTACCGGTCAATTCACTGCCCATGAACTTCTTCTTTTCCCATAACCCGGCACGAGTCGAGTTATCGCCGGCCACCAGATGCCGGTAAGCACCCAGAATCATGGCCACCACTTCTTCGGCCACGGCGTTCGAGTTGGCGCCCGGCGTGTTCATTACGTCCACATTTCTCTTACGGGCATACTTAATATCGATAGTGTTAAAACCGGCACCGGCACGCACCACCAGTTTCAAATTCGGCAGCATATCAATAATTTCGGCCGTGATCTTTTCACTCCGTACGATAACTACCTCAACTGAAGAGTTGGCTTTTACCAAATCCGCCAACGGAGTTTCAGCATCTTGAATAACTTCAAAACCGTTGTCTTTAAGCATATTAGCAGCAAATTTATCGAGCTTTGTCGGAATCAATACTTTCTTCATTATCCAGCCTCCTTAGGCGTTTGTTTTATAAAATAATGTATTATAATATAACACTGTTACAATAATATTCAATCAAAAAACCAACTTTAAACTGGAATTAAATAAAAAAAGAGCTATCTTATAGGCGAACTTTGTAAAGGTATTGTATTATGTGCGGTAATATTATTTTTTTAGATACGGTGGATTCCACGAACACATACGGCAAGACGAACTTCGCCATGCTCCCGGACGGGGCGTTGATTGTAGCGGCGGAACAGACTGCCGGGCGGGGGCGTTTAGGCCGTAAATGGCTGTCGCCAAAGGGCGAAAACTTTTACGCCAGTGCGATTTTTAAGCGGTGTTTTGACGGTTTTGGCGCCACCACCGTTATGTCTATGGCGGCACTGGACACGCTGAACGAGTTGCGCCCGGAGATTCCGGCCTACATAAAATGGCCGAACGACATATATGTCGATATCTGCAAACTTGGCGGCATGCTGTGTGAGGGGATTTTAGATTCCGCCAACCGTTTTCAAGGCGTGGTTGCCGGTCTGGGGCTTAATCTTAACATGCCCGCCGAAGCTCTTGCCGCCATTGACCAACCGGCCACCAGTCTGAAGTTTCTCACGAATCACGAATTTTCTTACGATTTTTTTGCCAAAAAATTCGCTTTTTTTCTCAATCGGCGTTATATTATGTATTTAAATTCTCCGTCCGCTGTTTTTGCAGAATGGAAGCAGGCCAATAAATTGTTGGGTTGTCCACTGCAAGTCAGTGGTTTTCACGGTGTAATTTCCGGTGTATTTTCAGACATTGCGCCCTCCGGCGAGATGATGCTGACGACGCCGGAGGGTTGTCTGAAAGTAAATTCCGGTGATGTCCGCATCACCAAAGAAAGTTTACGGTCGGCCAACCGGAAAGCATAAAAGTTGGTAAATAGATTGATTTGAATACGGCGTAAAAACCGCAGTCAATCAATATAATTATAGTTAATTATGTAAAGCAAATAATATAAACATGCGGTGCAATCCGCACAACCAAAGAAGAAAAACTATGGACAATCAGTTAATCTTTGAAGGCCTGAAAATGATGGTCGTCGGTATGGGAATGGTATTCTCCTTTCTCGTAATCATGGTATTCTGCATGGGTGGCATGAGCAAGATTCTTGCGCCGTTCAGCCACCTGTTAGCCGCTCCGGCTCCGGCCGCCAAACGCAAGCCCGCTCCGGCGGTAGACCCCGCTGCCGTGGCCGCCGCTGTAGCCGCTATGCACGCCAACAAAAAATAATAATAACAATTTTATAATAACCAAAAGGATTTACTAAGATGGCTAAGAAAATCTCCTATATGGATACCTCGTTCCGTGATGGTTTCCAGTCTTGCTTGGGTGCTCGTGTAAAGTATGAAGACTACGCCGCGGCGATTGACGCTGCGCTGGCCGCCGGTACCACCAATTTTGAAATCGGCGGCGGCGCCCTGTTCCAGAGCAGCTACTTCTACTGCCAGCAGGACGCTTTTGAAGTAATGGATAAAATTCGTGCGCAAGTTGGCCCGGATGTAAACTTGCAGACCTTGTCCCGTGGTGCTAACGTGGTGGGTTTGGTATCTCAGTCGCGTGACATCATCAATTTGCACGCCAAAATGTTCGCCAAACACGGCGTATCCACCATCCGTAACTTTGATGCGTTGAATGACGTTCGTAACGTGGCGTTCTCCGGCCAGTGCATTAAGAATGCCGGCGTAAAGCATCAGATCACCGTTACCATGATGGGCTTGGCGCCGTCCTTGAAAGAAAGCTATGTACATACTCCGGCGTTCTATATTGACCGCTTGAAGTCTTTCATCGATGCGGGCGTACCGTTTGACAGTCTGGCGTTTAAAGATGCCAGCGGTACTTCCACTCCGCAAACTGTGTTTGAAACCGTTAAGCAGGCCCGTAAGTTGCTCGGCAACGATGTAATCATTCAGTTCCACACGCACGAAACCGCCGGCCAGAGCGTAGCCTGTAACATGGCGGCGATCGAAGGCGGCGCTGATATTATTGACTTGGCCATGAATCCGCTCTCCGGCGGTACCTGCCAGGCCGACATTCTGGTAATGTGGCAGAAACTCCGCGGCACCGATTACGAATTGGATATCGACCCGGACAAAATTCTGGAAGCCGAACGTGTGCTGGAAGAGTGCTTAGACAAATACTTCATGCCGCCGGAAGCCTGCATGATTTCTCCGAAAATCATCTTCTCGCCGATGCCGGGCGGCGCATTGACCGCCAACACGCAGATGATGCGTGACAACAAGTGCTTAGACAAATATCCGGCCACCATTGAAGCCATGCGTGAATGCGTAGCCAAGGGTGGTTTCGGTACTTCCGTTACTCCGGTATCCCAGTTCTACTTCCAGCAGGGCTTCAGCAACGCCATGCAGGGTCCGTGGAAAAAGATTACCACCGGTTACGGCAACATGGTATTAGGTTATTTCGGTAAGACTCCGGCGACTCCGGATCCGGAAGTGGTAAAAATTGCGTCTGAACAGCTCGGCAAACAGCCGACCACTGATGACGTTCATGATATCAACGACCGTAACCCGGAATTGGGCTTCAAGCCCGCAACCGCTAAGCTGGAAGCCGCCGGATTGCCGGTTACTGAAGAAAATATCTTCATTACTGCCAGTTGCGGCGATAAGGGTATCGCCTATTTGAAGGGCGACAAGCCGATGGGTATCCGTTATAAGGAAGCCGCCACCGCCGCAGCTCCGGCCGCCGGCAAGAGCGAATCCGGCACCTACACCGTAACCGTAGACGGCAAGACCTTCTCGGCTCAGGTTGGTGCAGACGGCAAAGTAACCGTAGACGGCAAGAGCTTTAATGTAAATGTTGCCACCGGCAACGCTGCTCCGGCGGCGGCTCCGGCGGGCGGCAGTGGCAATGCCAAAGATGTGCAGGCTCCGTTGCCAGGCACCATTGTTAAGATTCTGGCGAGTGCCGGCAGTGTAGTAGCCGCCGGAGACACCATCTTGATTATGGAAGCAATGAAGCAGGAATCTGAAATTAAGGCTGAAAAAGCCGGTAAGATTGTCGAAGTATTTGTAGAAGCCGGTAACGTGGTTGCTCAGGGCGATGCGTTGGTAAGCATTGAGGAGAACTAAGATGCACCGATTGTTTGGAATTTTGACAGCGGTAGTGCTGCTTTGCGGCGGTCTGTCACTCTTTGCTCAGGATTGCGCCATTAAAGGCAGTAGTTGCACACCGAAAACGACGGAAGAATTTGCCGCGTTTGCCGAAACATTGC
Source organism: uncultured Victivallaceae bacterium (assembly GCA_964512385.1). GTDB lineage: Bacteria > Verrucomicrobiota > Lentisphaeria > Victivallales > Victivallaceae > CALXXL01. Next base: position 8,980 of record CAZEHZ010000048.1, read on the forward strand.
CGAATGACGGTGATGAGGTCTTCACTCAAGTTACCCGTTTGGATAAAAACGGTAACGAGATGATTGATGTATATTACGATTGGAACAAACCCGGTGTGGTTTATACAGTTACCATGTATAAGGGGTTAAAAGCCGCCGCCGGCCGTGAACTGATGAATATTGAAGTTCCGGATCGCAGTAAAGCCAAGGTAAAAGCCATGGTCAGTTGCGAAGTTTATGAAATTGCTCCGGGTATAGAAGCCTCCGCCACCGTGGTTCGCGGGCAGAAGTTGTTCACCCTAAAGCCGAAAACGATTGCTCACACCTCGCTGAACACCAAAGATGCCGCCGGCGACGTATTGCCCGGCTTGGGCGAAATGTTCACCGGCTTGTGGCAGAGCACCGGTATTTATGATGTAATTCATGAAACCGGCGCCGATTTCTCCAAAACCTGGTTATTGGGCTTAGGCCGTGTGGTAATGATGCTGGTCGGGGTATTGTTGCTCTACTTGGCAATTTTCCGTCAATATGAACCGTTGTTGCTGCTGCCGATTGGTTTCGGGGCGATTCTGGCCAACATTCCGTTGGCGGGGATTTCCGGGCCGGACGGCTTGCTGGGCATTTTGTACAACTGCGGTTTGGAAACCGGGCTGTTCCCGTTGTTAATCTTCATGGGTGTAGGTGCGATGACCGACTTCGGTCCGTTGCTGGCTAACCCGAAAACCGCTCTCCTGGGCGGTGCGGCTCAGCTGGGGATCTTCTTTGCACTGTTAGGTGCGCTGGTGTTGTCGGTATATGTTCCGAGCATCACGTTCTCATTAAAAGATGCGGCCAGTATCGGTATCATCGGCGGTGCCGACGGTCCGACGGCGATTTACCTTACCAGTAAATTGGCTCCGCACTTGTTAGGTTCGATTGCCGTAGCGGCGTACAGCTATATGGCGTTGGTGCCGATTATTCAGCCGCCGATTATCAAGGCGTTAACCGGCAAACACGAACGTACCATTAAGATGAAGCAGTTGCGTACCGTTTCCAAATTGGAAAAGGTGTGTTTCCCGATCATGATTACCTTATTGTGTGCCATGTTGTTGCCGGATGCGGCGCCGTTGATTGGTATGCTGATGTTTGGTAACTTAATGCGTGAAAGCGGTGTAGTGGAACGCTTGAACCAGACAGCTCAGAATGCGTTGTGTAACATTGTTACCATCTTCTTAGGCTTGAGCGTAGGTTCCAAGTTGTCTGCCGACCAGTTCCTGAACATGAATACTTTGGGTATTCTGTTGCTGGGTATGGCCGCCTTCAGCATAGGTACCGGCGGCGGGGTAATTTTCGCCAAGATCATGAACTTGTTCTGCAAAGAAAAGATCAACCCGATGATTGGTGCGGCCGGTGTATCCGCGGTACCGATGGCCGCCCGTGTGGTGAACAAGGTTGGTTTGGAATACGACAGCAGTAACTTCTTAATGATGCACGCCATGGGCCCGAACGTAGCCGGAGTTATCGGTTCCGCCGTAGCCGCCGGTGTATTGCTTAAGATGCTCAGCTAATTGCGATAAACTAAAAAAGGACGAATCCTTAAAGGTTCGTCCTTTTTTTGTGCCGAAATGATGAAATTTCCCCGCCGTACAGTCCGACTGGCATCAGTAACATGGTATGGCAAATGCCGGAAGTGCAAGTATTTTGGGGATTGCCTCAGCAATATAGCCGATTAAACCGCTTGATGGTAAGCCATGCAAGGCGTCATTTAATCACGAGATTCTTCCTGCTGTAAGAGCATTTCGGCGGGAGTCAGATATTTTTTCTTGGAGTTGCATTCTTTGCAACACGGCACGACATTGCCTTTGGAGCTTTTCCCGCCACGAACGACGGGCAAAATATGGTCCATAGTCAACTCTTCCGGTGGAAATTTCTTGCCGCAGTAATAGCAAATGCCTCTGCCGACATACTCTTTCCACCATTGAGAGTTGCGTAAATCCCGTGCTTTATTGCGTTCACGGGCAATATGTTTGGGGTCTCGTACAATTTCAATCCAGTCTTCCATGCATTAAGCTCCTATCGGTGTGCGGCCATGGCTCGACGGGCGTCCATGGTATCCTGGCGTTCACGCAGAGTTTCCCGTTTGTCGCCAAACGTTTTACCGCGGCAAACGGCAATCGCCACTTTCACAAGTCCGCCCTTCAGATAAAAGCGCAACGGCACAATGGTAAATCCTTTTTCCCGAATCTGCTGATTCAATTTCAGGATTTCACACTTATGCAATAAAAGCCGCCGCTTCTGCTTGCTGATATGGTTAAACCGGTTGCCGAAGGTGTACGGAGCGATGCTGGTATTGTAAAGGAAGGCCGATGCGCCTTCAATTGCCACATAAGCATCGCTCATAACAATTTGCCGGGCACGACAACTCTTCACTTCGGTACCCACCAGTTCCACACCGGCTTCCAAAGTCTCTAAAATCTCATAATCATGCCGAGCCCGCCGATTTTCGGCCAGCACCGGATTTGGAGCTTTTTCTTTTTTTGCAGTGCCCATTTTTATTACCTTCCAACTAATTGAAGAACTTACCGGCTTTTTTACGGAATTCCGTTGCTAACGGCGAATTACGTTCCGTTAAAGACGCTTTAAAATTCTCTAACATTTTAATTTGTTCGCTACTCAAACGCTCTGGTGATTCCACCCGCAAACGCACGTGCAGATCGCCACGCTCACCGCCACGCAGCGACGGCATACCTTTGCCTTTTATACGCATAACCACGCCAGACTGAGTACCGGACTTAATTTTCATAACCGCCTTGCCAGTTACAGTCGGCACTTCCACCTCGCCGCCTAATGCGGCAGTAACAAAATCAATGGGCAAATCGCACATTAAATCGTTGCCGTTACGCTGAAAAACCGCATTGGGTTCAACTTCCAAAAATACGTATAAATCGCCGTTTTGCCCGCCTCGCACGCCGCCTTCGCCTTCGCCGGCAACTCGTAAACGGGAACCGGTATCAACGCCCGGCGGCACGTGAATCTGCAAAGTTTTTTCCACCCGCACCCGGCCTTCGCCACGGCAGTTGTCGCACGGAGACTCCACAATAGTCCCACGCCCCTGACACTGCGGACAAGCCTGACGCACCGAGAAAAATCCCTGCGACATGGTAACCTGCCCCGACCCGCCGCATTTTGGGCAAGTCTTGCGGCCGGTCCCTGATTTACAGCCGGACCCGGCGCATTTTTCGCACTTAACCAGACGAGGCACCACAATTTTACGATCCACGCCCCAGACAGAATCTTCGAACGAGATTTTCAAATTATACCGCAAGTCGTTGCCGTCCACCGCTTCCGACGCCTGCCGGCGCCGAGATCTGCCGCCGCCAAACAGGTCGGAAAAATCGAACCCGCCGCCGCCACCGCCGCCGCCAAACAGGTCGGAAAAATCGAACCCCTGACCGCCGCCGAAGCCGCCAAAGCCGCCGGGACCACCGCCGGAGCCGCCGTTTTCAAATGCGGCCGAGCCGAACTGATCGTACTGCTGGCGTTTTTTGGGATCCGACAGAACTTCGTAAGCCTGTGAAACTTCTTTAAACTTATTTTCCGCTTCTTTATTCCCCGGATTACGATCCGGGTGATATTTAATCGCCAACTTGCGGTAGGCCTTTTTAATTTCATCATTAGAGGCGGTTTTACTCACGCCTAAAAGCTCATAATAATCAGCCGCCATAACTTATTTCTCCTTACTTTCCGCCGCATCTTTTCCGCCGGAGACTACTACACGAGCCGGGCGCAACAGTTGATCACCTAATTTATATCCGCAGTTCCATTGGCGGATAACCGTGCCTTCCGGTACCGAGTCACTGGGTTCGGTAGCCACGGCCTCATGAATAGCGGGGTCAAATTTCTTGCCCACGGCATCAAACGGAACCACATTAAGTTCTTCCAGCGCTTTGGAAAATTGCGCCTGAATCATATTCATGCCCTGCACCAGACTGGCCACATTGTCGGTCTGTTCAGCGGCTTTCATTGCCATATTAAAGTAGTCAAAAACCTGCAAAAACGGGGTAACTGTGTCTGACACCGCATATCCTCTGGCGGCGGCTACGTCTTTACTGGTGCGTTTTCTAAAATTCTGATAGTCAGCCTGTAAGCGCAGATACTTATCATCAAATCCGGCAATTTCGGCCTGTAATTTTTCGATTTCGGCCTGTAATGCGGCAGATGCATTATCCACAGCTTCCTCGGCGCCGGCCAAAGGTTGTTCCACCTCTTTAGCGGCATCCATCGTCATCTCGTTTTCGTCAAACGTTTCCTCAAACTGAATCGACTCATTCTGAGCCGTATCCGGTGCATTATTTTTATTTTCGTCCATTTTAAAAATCTCCTATAATTTCTACGCTCCCGGCAGACGGGAACGTGCTTGACATATTCAGAACCATTAATATAATATAATGAGACCGTTAAGTCAAATTATATATATAAAAAAAGCCGCTTTTCAGCGGCTCTTTAATACAAAAACGTATTTTTATTGAATAATGTGCATGGTATACTGCACCGGTTCGTATTCTGTAGCCGGTAAAATAACATTTTCCGGCTGCGGCGAACCGCTGGAAACCAAAGCCCAATTCAAGAATTGCGCCGACCTCACCAGTTGCATCAACTCACCTTTAGTGATATTGCATTGCGCCACCAGATTACCGTTTTGGTCATAGCTCCACATTACCTGACCATTGTTCAAATTCAGGATATCCAGCAGGCGTTCAAACTGAATTGCGGCAACCGCCAAATTGTCAACCGTCCACACTTGACTCACCTGCGGAGCAATGCGAACCAGTTTAGAGCTGCTGGTGTGCATAAAATCCTTCAAGTAGCTCATAATGGCGTTATTCCGGCCTGAAGAATCGACTGGAATCAGGCGATCCAGCGGCAGCGACCCGGATTGAGCGGACTGTACCGCCAGTAGATTCTGTTTACCGCTGGCCGGATAGAATGGATACTTATCAACATCAACCGTATTTTTAGCGGACATGTTGTTAGCGGTTAACATAACCGGCGACTGGTCCGGCTGGGGTTCGTACCCGGAGCGCAGGACAAAAAAGGAGGTAAACACCAGTAAAAACGATGCCGCCCACGCCAAGTAGTGGCGACGCACCGAAAGTTTGCGGCGATTGTCGTTGGCAATGGCGACCGAGACGTGGCGACGAATTTTTTCGGCGTCGAACTTATCCATTGGCAGTTGCCAGTGGTTGGTCAGAACGCTGTCTAAGCGGCGCAACTCGTTCATTCGCAGGCTGCAACCCTCGCACGATTCCAAGTGTTCGGCTTCAGCCGGAGAGAATTCATGCATGCCATCCAAGGCGGCATTCAGTGTTTCATTGGAGAGGCAATGATGTTTCATTTCCACAGAAGATTCCATATTTTGTTTTACCGTAATTTGTTAAAGAGCAATACTAAAAAAACAACTATCCGCCGTGCCGCCCTAAACACGGAAAACATTAATCGCCGCCATATTTTCTCTTATCAGGCACCCCTGCCCGCCCCCTCTCCCTTGAAACATGGCCGATTGTTGTTTTGTTAAAGTATACTCGCCTTAAATTAAAAATTCCTATTTTATATTGTAAAAACGCCGAATCGACGGCGACAGACACCAAAATTAACGCGGGCATCGGGACCAGCAATTAAACTGATACCCACCTGCACACACAAAAATCTTTTACAGTCAACCACCACAAGGCCAGCCCGCAAACTCATTTACCACCAGCCCATTACACATAAGGCCAACCCGCAACCCTTTTACCACCAACCCTTAACCTTTTACGGCCAACCCCGGAGTTTTTTTGTTAGACAACACCGCGGTTGTGGAGGAGGTCGATAAGGAGTTCACGACTGCGGGATAAACGGGACTTTACAGAACCGATGTTGCAGTCTAACGCCTTGGCAATCTCATCATATGAATAATTGTGTAAATAACGTAAAGTAACCACCGGGCGCAACCGCTCAGGCAGTTGACTGATGGCCCAGGAGACACCTTCGGTAATATCGCGATTATTCATTTCACGCTCCGGCGACAGTTTGTTGTCCGGAATCAAAATATCTTCATATTCGCCGCCGGAGTCGCTTTTCATAATGCCGGAAATACTGCGGGTTACTTCGCTGCCACGCCGCTTGTTCCATTGGAACTTGTTGCGGGACAAATTGGTAACAATCCGCTGGAGCCAGGTAGACACACTGGAGTCGCCACGAAAATTGTTTAACGCCCGATAAGCCCGCAGGAACGCCTCCTGCACCACCTCTTCGGCATCGTGATGACTGTCCAACAACGCATAAGCGGTACGATAGAGACGCTCGGAATGCCGAGTTACAATCTCGTCGAACGCCTCTTGATTGCCGTTTTTAAATTCGGCAACCAGCTCACTATCGCTCATTTTGTTCAGAATGTTCATGACTCACAGCCTTGTTAGACAGGGGGTTAACGGAAAAAGTTCCGGTTATAATAAAAAATTATCGGGAAAATCATCCCGGTTAAACTCAAAAACTTGGCGGCAAAACTGGCATTGCACACGTGCAACATGCTGTTCTTCAAAGACTTTATTCAGTTCATCCTTGCCGAGCATTTTTAATGAGGTCAGCATTTTGCTTTTAGAACAGGAACACTTAAAACACGGTTTAGCGGCCAAAGTGTAGCAAAAGCGTGGCGGAACATCATTAATATTGCAGTTAAAAACGGCGGCCAAAAGCTGGCGCAGCCAAGTTTCAAACGGCAAAGCGGAGTTGCGTAATGCCTGAAGGCAAAACGCCTGATGTAAGCGGTCGCGAATTTGGGTAAACGAGTTTAAATCGCACTCCGGCAAAGCCTGCAGCATAATTCCGGCGGCAAATTTCACCGGTTGTTCGGGATTGGCGGCAAAGTCGGCAATGGTGGAGATTTCGGTTTCGATCTGATCGGACGCGCAGAAAAAGAAGGCCAAATCAGTTGCGGCCGACGCCATGGGAGCGGCGGTTTTGCCGGAATTTAAAATTTTGCCGTCGGCGGATTTAATAACGGACACCCAGCCATCGGCGGTGCCGTAAATATCTTCGGCATCAGCCAAATCCGGCATAATGTGGGGATTTTGGGGCAAACAGCGCACATGGCCGTGGGCATCGGTATCCGCCAGCAGGCCTTTGATGGCGCCGGGGTATTCCCAACGCACGCTGTAGCGTTCATTTTCCTCCAGCAGTACGCCGGTCAGGGCGCACGACGACACGGCTTCCGCAATAACTTGAGCGGCGGCGGGGTCGGCGTCATGACGGCGGATAGCCTCTGCCGCCAAATCGGTGCAGACCACGGCGGCAAAGCGGATATTGAGCTGTTTATCCAGCCCGCGAACCAAAGAATCCGGCATGAGGCAGACTCACATTACCCGTTCGACCACGATTTCCGGGTCGATCTGTTCACGCAGGATGCGTTCGATGCCCTGCTTAATGGTCATGGTGGCGTGCGGACAACCGCCGCAGGCGCCTTGTAAACGGAGTTGAACGGTTTTGCCGGTAATATCCACAATTTCCAAGTCGCCGCCGTCATTTTGCAGATGAATACGCAATGATTCGAGTAATTCGGTAATTTTAGCAGTCAAATCTTCCATAATATTTTCTCCTTTGATTTGGAATTTTCAAATTCTGATTCATATTAATAATACTTTAAAGTTTTAAGAATACAAGAATTGAAGTGAAAAAAAGGAAAGTTTTCTTATTTTATGGATACATTTG
>CAZEHZ010000049.1:0-16037 GCA_964512385.1 uncultured Victivallaceae bacterium
ATTACATGACAACAAAACATATTCATTTATATTTATAAGGGTATCATCATGACAAAGAGCAAAAAAAGTATAAAAAAAATTATCCTGTGGATTTTATTAAGTCTGATTGCAGTGTTTGGTTTGATTGTAATTTCAGTAGTGGCGTTTCTGGATCAAATAGCCACCACAGCGGTGCGTACCGGCGGGCCGTATTTCACCGGAACCACGGTAACGCTGGACGGAGTAAATTTTTCGCTGGCGGATGGCAACATGGCCGTAAAGAACATGATTGTGGGTAATCCCCCCGGCTATTCCACCTCTGAAGCGATTAAATTTGACCAGTTTTTAGTTGATTTGCAGCTGGACACCATAACATCGGATAAAATCATCATCAATGAAGTCCGCATTACCGCCCCGGCAATCAATATGGAAATGAGTCTGTTAGGCAACAGCAACTTAAACGATATTCAAGACCACATCAACCAAATCACCGCCAAATCCGCCACCCCGGAAACTCAGGCACCGCCGGACGCCGCCGACACTGCGGAGTCAACCCCGGAAGTAAAGGCGCAAAAGCAGGTTGTTATCCGTAAACTGGTTATCGAAGGTGCGGTAATCACGCTGGCCAGCAAGGAACTTACCGTCGGAATTCCGATTCCGCTGCCCACCTTAACGCTTACCGATATTGGTGAAAACAGTCCCACTACCATCGCTCAGGCGATCGACTACATTTATTCAGAACTGTTAATGAGTATTGTTGACGCCGTGCGGAATGCCGACTTGAATATTGATTTTTCCAGTGCGGCCGATAAGTTGACCAAAGACAGTTCGGCCGTTATTGACGCCGTAAGCGAAACGCTTAATAACGGCTCCAAGGACTTAGGCAAAGGCTTGAAAGATTTAGGAACCTCTTTTGGATTATAATTTTAGGAGAATAAAATGAAAATTACCGGAAACATGGCGGTCTTTATCGCCCTGCTCACCGCCGCCGGACTCTATGCCGGAGAAGCCGATTTTGCGAATTATTTTACCGACAATATGGTTTTACAGCGTGATGTCAAATGCCCGGTCTGGGGTTATGGCGATGCCGACACCAAGGTGGAATTGTTGCGCAATGGGGAAAGTTTAGGAAAAACTCAAGTCAATGCCGCAGGGTACTGGCGTATTGATGTCGCCCCGCAAACCATGGGCGGCCCGTATGAGTTGACGGTGAAAAGTGATGATAAAAGTGTTTCCATAAAAAACGTTATGTTTGGTGATGTATATTTATGCTCCGGCCAGTCGAACATGGAATTTCCGCTCCGCATGGCGGAACATGCCGATGAATTGATTGCCGGAAGCAACATTGCTAATCTGCGTTTATTACAAATAAAGAATGATTGGAGCGGCTATGAGCAGACTAAGTTTGACGGCAGTTGGCAGGTGTCAAGCCCGGCGGTAACTCCGAATTTTTCCGCCATTGCCTATATTGCCGGAAAAACGCTGGCGCAGGACCTGGATATCCCAATCGGGCTGGTGCAGTCCGACTGGGGCGGTACGCCGATCGAGGCTTGGATGAGTATGCCTGCCATTACCGCCAATAAAGACATTACCGGCTACGCCGCCACCGTGGTACAGTATTACGACAAAAACGGCGAACCATATAAAGCGTTGCTGGCTAAGAACATTGAACTGTTTGACAATTATGCCGCCAGTCTGAAATCCGCCCGTGATAACGGCACCATTCCCTACGGTCCCCCGGCCTTCTCGATTGAGTTGCAGCGGCCGACCGACATGGCTCAACCGGCGGTGCATTATAACAGTATGATCAACCCGTTGGTTCCGGCCGCCTTTAAGGGGGTATTCTGGTATCAGGGGTGTGCCAATGTAGGGTGGACGCATAATTACGATAAATTGCTCAGTATTTTATCCACCGACTGGCGGAAAAACTTTGAAACCCCGGATTTGCCGTTTATCGTGATTCAAATTGCGCCGTATGATTACGAAACCACGTATAATCAGAACCCGAAAAATGAAAATTTTGAAATGATTGTCTTCGGCCAGCAAAAATTCTGCGATGCCGATCCCAACGCTCATTTGGTGGTTACTAACGACGTCGGCAATATTAAGGACATCCATCCCACCAAAAAAATTCCGGTGGGGGAACGGGTGGCTAACTTGTGCAAAAAGTATTTTTACGGCCAAAACGAGTTACCGGCGGACAGTCCGGTATTGGATAAAGTTACTAATCAGGGTAATGAACTGGTAGTCAGCTTCCGCAATGCCGAAGGTGGTTTGCAGACGGCGGACAACGCCGCCCCGACTACGTTTTTAGTGGCCGGAGCCGACGGCATATTCATACCGGCCGAGGCGAAAATTGTGGGAGAAACCGTGGTATTAAGTCATCCCAAAATTGCCAAACCGCTGGCCGCCAAATTTGCCTGGTCGGATAAGGCCGAACCAAATTTGCGCAATCAGGCCGGACTCCCAGCCGCCAGCTTTAAGACCGATGTGCCGGAGGGCGTATCACTTTATGACTTAGTGCCGCAGGCCGCCGATTTTAAGGTTATTTATCAGGCCGTGCCGACTAATCTGCCGCAGGCGGAAAAGTTGGACGCCATGAAATATGAGGTCAATAACTCGGCACAGTATGCCGGTAAAAAGATTAAGCGGGTCGGTTATTTTATGGAACTGGTAAAGCCGGACTTATCCCGTGATTATGTCTTTGTTGCCATGAAGCCGTTCACGGACGACATCACCAAATTAGGTGTACCCACGCTGAACACCAAAGCCGTTTTCCAGCAGAACGTTGGCGAAATAGAAGTTTTCAGTAATGTTCCGAATCTGCGTACCGGAAAATTTGCGGAAGGCGCCATAGAATTTTGGCCCTATGCGTTTGACACGCCCCGGAAAATGAGTATCGCCGATGCGTCGGACAAACTGTATGATTGGGATGACACGCCGCAGTTGACCAGCGGTTTAATGTATGGCTCAATGCAGATTCATAATCTTACTCCGCCGCAAAGCGAGGTGGTAATGGCGTTCAATAAATTCCATTTTGGTGAAAATGCCGAATACGGCATCGGCACCAACACCGGGCTTGGGCATCCGGACTATGTGTATGCGGAAAACGGTAAAAATTACCGTCAGGCCACCATTATTGTAGCGGCGGAATTTGAGGAAGAGTAAGCTAATGACAGCTTTAATGGCTCCGGCCGGGTCGTGGGAGTCGCTGGCGGCGGCACTGCGCTCCGGTGCCGACGCCGTGTACTTTGGGGTAGGCAGTTTAAACATGCGCAGCAATGCCACCGCTAACTTTCAGCCGGAAGATTTGCCGAAAGTGGTGCGTTTATGCCATGCCAAAAACTGCCAAGCCTATCTTACGCTGAATATTGTGGTGTTTGACCCGGAGTTGGAGGCGGTTAAGCAGGTTTGCGCCGCCGCCAAATCTGCGGGAGTCGATGCGGTAATCGCCTCGGACTTTGCGGTGGTAACGGCGGCACGTCAAATCGGTTTACCGGTGCATATGTCGGTTCAGGCGAACATCTGTAATTTGGCGGCGGTGCGTTTCTATGCCCAATTTGCCGACTTGGTGGTGCTGGCCAGAGAACTCCCGTTATCGGCGATCAAGCAGATTATTAACGGCATAAAGGCCGAAAACATCACCGGGCCAAGCGGTAAATTGCTAAAAACGGAACTGTTTATTCACGGGGCCTTATGCGTCTCCTTCAGCGGCAAATGCTATATGAGTCTGGCGGAGTTCAATGCCTCGGCCAATCGTGGTGCCTGTTATCAGAACTGCCGCCGTCAGTACCGGATTACCGATTTGGCGAATGGCAATGAGTTGGATATTGCGAACGGTTACGTAATGTCGCCCGCCGATTTATGCATGATTCGTTTTATGCCGGAACTGTTGGAGTCCGGCGTTGACGTGCTTAAAATCGAAGGCCGCGGCCGCTCGGCCGACTATGTTGCCAAGGTAACGCAAGTCTATCGCCAAGCCGTCGATGCTTATAACTCCGACACCTTCACGCCGGAGCAGGCCGAACTTTGGCGTACCGAACTGCAACAGGTTTTCAACCGTAATTTCTGGGACGGCGGTTATTATCTGGGCGAAAATTTGGGTGTGTGGAGTAACTCCGGCAATAACCAGTCGCCGATTCAAAAAATCCACGCCGGTCAAGTTACCGGCTATTTCAGCAAGTTGGGGGTAGCAGAAGTGCGAGCCGATGCCGCCGAGTTAAAAGTGGGTGATAAGATAGTATTCATTGGTCCGACCACCGGAGCGGTAGAGTATGTAATTCCGTCTTTACGCCTCAGCGGTCAAGAGGTAACGCTCGCCCCCAAAGGTGCCACCGTCAGTTTTCCCGTCCCGGTAAAAGTGCGCACCAGCGACCGGGTTTATCTGCTTTGCAAGCGCAAATTCGGCAGTGAAGACTCCGAATAAAACAAAATCCGATTTCATTATTTGTGAAATCGGATTTTATTTGCTTAAAAGCGGCCGGATAACCGCTTTTAAAGTCATTTTATTTAGGCATAAATAGTCGCCTGATATTTTACAATCACCGAATCTTCCTGCTGTTCAAAGTTGAACGTACCGGCGTTGATACGCAGCGAGGTCGTTTCGCTGAAGTTCAAATCGGCAATCTTCGTCCCGTCATCCATTACCATAGAGGTAAACAGGGAATTGAAGTCCAAATTTGCCGATGAAAACAACTCAAATTCAAAGTCACCATATAACAAGCTTTCCGCAAAGTTCAACTTAATGGTATCAAAACTCAATTCATCAGCCTTAACCAACGCATTTTCTGTAGTTTTAACCGCCCCGTCAAACACAAAAGCCAAATCGTTGACATTGGCCGCCATATTTAACACCACATTGGTATTGCCGGTAATTTGGAGCGCATCAAACGCCAAAATCTCGCCATTAAATTCGCCGGAATAATCATTAAAAATCATGGTTTTAGCCCCGGAAACGGCACCACCGTCAAAGCTGTCGCCAAAAACCTTACCGTTAAACGTTAAATAATCGCTGTTGCCGGTAAACGTAATCGTGGAGTCGCCTAAAACCGATGCCTTGCCGGTATTGGTTTGATAATATGGCGTGCAACCGCTGGCGTAGATATTGCCTTGAATAACCGTATTGCCAATGGCATTAATCGTAATATTACAATTTTGTACCGATGACACGCCGCCGTCGGCCACATATCCGCCGGCATAAATATTGCCGGTTACCGTGGCATTTTCCACCGTAATGGCCACATCGCCCATTAAGGTGGCGGATCCGGCTCCGGTGGCCTGCCCGCCGCCGACCACCCGGTTTAGCATCGCTTCATTCTTAATAGTAATTGCCACATTGCCGCCGTTAATCACGCCGCCGTTTACCGCCTGGCCGCCGCCCACAATCCAAGCCGAATTTCCGGAAGCCAATAATTTAACATTGTCCTGATGCAAAACATTGCCGTCCACAGCAATATTCACATTGCTCTGGCCGACCGTAGTTTGGTCAACACGGGAGCCGCCGAAAATCAAGCCGCTGTAAACCCCGCCGGCCTTCAAGGTCAGATTAACCTCGCCTTTTACCGTAGCATTATAACTGCCGCCGTAAATATTGGCCGTAGCACTTACTTCCGCCAGTTCAATATTTACATTACCATTCACGGTTGACGCTCCGCCGCCGTAAACCACCTGTTTTACCGAACTTTTACCATCTAAAGTAATATAAATCGCACCATTAACGGTACTGCCGGCCGCTCCGCCGCCCCATATTTGATTTACTTTAGATTCAAAACCGGTAATGTAAATATTTCCGGCAACATCTTTTTCAGCACTGCCGCCATAGATATTTTTATAGAAGCCGTCATCCCCAATCAACGCAAACGCCACATCGCCGGAGGCCGTAGCGTACTTGTTAAAATCGCCCACAAAAGTCTTGCCGTCTTCCGCCGCATCGATTAAAATATCCACTATTTTCGGGGCGGAATCGCTGGCCGCCGCCCATTCGCCGAACCATTTATCCGCCACAACATTGATTTGATATACATTATTGGCAACGTTTTTGGCCTGCATATTGCCGGATATCTCCAGATAATATTTTTCATTTGCCAAGGTAGTATATCCGCCGCTGGTGCCTTTAATATCCTTAAATTCAAAAGCCACGGTTCCATCTTCGTCATACATGGTGACAGATAATGTCAAATCGCTGTCTTGCAGGAAAGTAACATTAAATAATGCACCGCGTCCGTTACCGGAAAAAACGTAATAGTCATTGTCATTTTCGCCATCTAAAGCCCCTCGCCGGGCGGTAGAATCCTTGCCGACCTCCGCCACAACTTCACGGGCATCCGCTGTAGTTTCCTGCTGTCCGGTCATAATTTTATCATACTGCTTGATTGCGGTATAGCCGCCGATATATACCCGTTCCGGATAATCATAATCCGCCATATACCACATTCTCTTGCGCAAATCATATTTCAACGTAGAAGAATGCAATACGTTTTCCGATTCGGTACGATCAGATGTAGTAATCTGCCCGTCGTCGGAGTCCGAATAATACAGTGAAATTACGCCATTATTTATCTCATATCCCCAGCAACTTATGGCATGAGAAATAGTGGTATTGTAAATCCCCAGTCCAATCCCATATCCGCAGTCTATATAATTAAGCATGCCGTCAATTTCGCTTTTACCGCTCATATAATAGGCGGAATAAACGGTATAATCATCGGGGTTTAAATCGGGCAATTTAGCTCCGCCGCCAAGCGGTTGCGGACTGTATTCAAAAGTTACCGTACCGTTAAGCCACCAAAAAAAGGCGTCGGATTCAAACCCGCCTTCATCATGAAAAAACTGTTTGGCGTGTTCAAAAAACTGGTCTTCGTTTTTGATGGTAATATCGCCGGCCTGCACCCAACCGGCCCATTGCATAACATTACTTGCGGTAGCCAGCCAGCAAAGCAAATTATCATTATTATCAGTCAAAGTTTTTTCGGCATCAGCAAAATAAATCCCGGTTTCCTCATCCACCGAAGTCAAATTTTCATGTCCCCATAAATCCGTATAAACCGAAACGGTATCCGGCCATCTACTGGCATCCCCAACTAAAAACACATTCATGTCGCCCTCCATTTGCATGATTTACTTATTTAAATAATTTTGTAACGTCCGTTGTTCATTGGCAATTATCTGAGTGGAGTCTATCGTGCCCCGTTCTTTCAATTGCCATAAAATAGATATTTTACGCAAAATATCCACTATATAATAATAGACCAGTTTCCATTGATAATTGCCGGTCAAATTATACCTGATTCGTAAATTATCGGGGTGAGTTACCAGTCCTTTGGCCATAAAGGTTATTTTTTGCCGCCAATTAGAGCCTTTAAACTCCCGATTTAAAGTTAATTCATAACTATTCAGCTGTTTTAAACTGCCATGCAAAGTAAGATTTCTAAATGCCGCCACCACTTCAGCCGGAGCATCGGCGGCCATATGGTTATATGGTGCCGGAAAAAAATCGTTAAATGCGGAGAACAACAACCCGGCCTCCACCGTTATGCCGAGTTTCTGCGCCGCAGACTGTAATTTTGCCACGGAAACGGGTTGTTTGCTCAATAAATATGCGCTGTCCGCCAACGGTTTTAAGCCGAACTCCAAGCGATCCCGTAACGCATTATCCAATAAATGCAGCAGCACGACCTCCGGCGGCAAAAAATACTCATTCCCACTGCCTTTAACGGCCATACTCCATAATTTTGCATTATCGGCCGCGGTGTTATGTGCTTTAAAAATCGTATGATGCGGCTCTAACAACATCCGTTTATCCGGCGACACTAAAGCGGTAATATGCAATGAGTGTTCCTGATGGTCATTATCCGTCCAGCCGGCGGCATGGAACACGTCGGCCATTTTGGTTAAATCCCGTTCCCGTATCAATATATCAATATCACTGCTGGGTCTTAACGCTGGATTTGGATAGCAGAAGTAGGCTAAAAAACTGCCTTTTAAGGCAATATAATCGATATTATTTTCCTGTAAAAGCAGCCGCATCCGGCGCAGACCGGCGTCACGGCGCAATTCACGCCCCACCGAGGCATGATAAATCTTTAAAAACTCCTGACAATATTCCGGAGGCAGTAATTTTTTGGGTCCTAAATAATAGGTCAACAGATGCTGGAGTTTATATTTTTGCGACAATGCGCAAATGTTTTGGCGGTCTTCGGCGGATAATTCGGCAAATACAGTAGTTGAGCTGTCGAAAATAAAATCTCGCAGCACATTTAAAAATGTTTTTTCAAGGTTGCCCGCCATAACCTTCTTTCGTATTAAGTTAAATACAGTGCCAAGTCATCAATCACCTGGCACTGCACAGCACAAACAATAATTGTAAAAAAACACATATATTGTCGCCGCTAAGCCATTCAGCCCGGCGGCGTCAATAATCAGAAAAGCTTATTTCTTTTCAAACATCTTGCGGATACGGGCACCCACGATTTCAGCCGGATGCTGACCTAACGCTTCACGCTTGGCCTTTAAGGTCTTAGCGCCGGAGCGAGCTTCAGTCATCCATTCCTTGGCAAAGCCGCCGTCTTCGATGAACTTTAAGGACTTCTTCATGCGTTCCTTAACTTCAATCGGCAGAATACGCGGTCCATTGATATATTCGCCCCATTCAGCGGTGTTGGAAATAACCTTATTCATCTTCTGAATACCGCCTTCATAGATCAAGTCTACGATCAGCTTCAATTCATGGATACATTCAAAATAGGCCATTTCCGGCGGATAACCAGCTTCGGTCAAAACTTCAAAACCGTACTTCATCAAGTCTACGCAACCACCGCAGAGTACGTTCTGTTCGCCGAACAAATCTTCATAGGTTTCCTGTTCCATGGTGCATTCCAGCACGCCGGCGCGGGTCAAACCTTCGGCCTTGGCGATAGCCAATGCAGTGGCGCGGGCCTTGCCGGTGTAATCCTGCTTAACTGCGATCAAACCCGGTACGCCAAAGCCTTCTACAAAGCGTTTGCGTTCTTCGGTACCCGGACTTTTCGGGGCAATCATGATTACGTCTACATCTTTCGGCGGAATAATTTCGCCGAACACAAAGTTAAAACCATGCGAGCAGCTTAAGGTTTTGCCGGCGGTCATATACGCTTCAATTTCTTCCTTGTACACCGGGCCATGATTTTCATCCGGGAGCAACATGTGGATAATGTCGGCTTCCTTGGCGGCTTCAGACACAGTCAAGGTCTTAAATCCGTCTTCCACGGCGGCGTCAAAGCTCTTACCCGGCCGCACCCCGATGATAACATTTAAGCCGGAATCACGCATACACAGTGCCTGCGCACGCCCCTGGCTGCCGTAACCGATTACAGCAATAGTCTTACCGTTTAAAACGCCTAAATCGGCGTCGTGATCATGAAGAATTGGCATGTCCATTTTTAGATCTCCTTATTTATCCAATTCGTAGTGAATAACCAAACCAAATAATACTTTTAATATAACGCTGTGTTTTTATTTTACAAGGTTTTTTCTCAGAAATATTGTCCATATCCGTTTTATAGGCGAAAATATTTCACATTTTTTACAATCTTCAGGTTGCCTTTTATGGTTTTACGGTATAGAATATAGTGATTTAATCTAAATTTTTATGAAAGACGCAAGTATGGCTACTAAAGATATTTCGATTAACATTTCCCCAATGGGATTGGCGCCGGTTACGGTAAACAACAATACGTCAACTAATCCGGCAGTTCCGCATAAAGGAGTACAGCCGTCGCTGTTCCGCACCGCCTCGGCCACCTCGCTGGAGGATTTGAAGCCGGACGAACGGGTTTACGGCGACATTTCCGACCTGCCGGTCATGGAAGCCATAGAGGGCGTCCGGTTTGACTTTAATGACGGTATCCGAGTGGCACTCCCGCCCAATGGCAAAAGCTGGCGAATTGCCTTTTCGGATCTTGACAGCGGCCTATTCCTATATAATAGTGTGGTGCAACCCGGCGGCATGGTAACCAGCGTAAAAAAGTTCTATACAAATTTTAAGCTGGAACTTTTCCGCCCCGGAGAATCGACTCCGGCCTTCACGCACGAGTTCAATTGTGCCGACCAAACCGTTATGGTGCAGATGCCGGTAAAGACTCTTGGCGACGCCATTGCCTGGTTCCCGTATGCCGAACGCTTCAGAGTCAAACATAATTGTAAATTAGTGGCGGTGGTGCATACGCCGATTAAGGATTTGCTGGCCGCTCAATACCCGGAAACCACGTTTATTTCGATTGAAGAAACGATGAAATTCCGCCCTTATGCGACTTATTATTTAGGCCTCTTTTTCCAGGGCAACACCAGCCATCAACCGGCCGATTTCCGTTATGTAGGCCTGCATCACACCGCCGGATATATTTTAGGTGTAGACACCACGGAGGCACTGCCGAAATTCGATTTATCCAAGCCCCGTCAGATAGCGGAACCTTATGTCTGCATTGCGGTGCAAAGTTCCAATCAGTCGAAATACTGGAACAATCCGATGGGCTGGATAGAGGTGGTAAAATTTTTAAAGAACGCCGGCTACCGGGTGTTGTGCATGGATCGTGATCCGGTATCCGGGTACGGGATTAACTTTAATTACATGCCGGCCGGAGCGGAAGACTTTACCGGCAACAAGCCCTTGCAGGAGCGGGTGGACATTATTAAAGACGCCGACTTTTTCATTGGTGTATCCAGTGGTTTAAGCTGGCTGGCCTGGGGCTGTAAAGTGCCGGTGGTAATGATCTCCGGCATGACGCATCCGTTAAATGAGTTCTACACTCCGTACCGGGTCATCAACTATCACGTCTGCAACAGCTGCTGGAATGACGCCAAGGTGGATTTTGACCATTACGACTACTTGTGGTGTCCGCGTCATAAAGGCACCGACCGTCATTTTGAATGTTCCAGAATGATTTCCACCAAGATGGTGCTGGATAAAATCAAGCAGATTCCGGCGTTTCAAAAACATCAGGACAAACAGAGTAAACCGGCGAAAGCGGCCAAAAACAAATAATGCGGAAAACAGTATATTTTATAATTGCGTTGCTGATATTAGCCGGTATGATTGTTGTGCCGGCAATTTTCAAAGATTGGTTTTATGCAAACTCGCCGGTGGAAAAGTATGAATATCATACCGCCGATTTTCCGGTAATGAGTACGCATTTGCAAATCTCCGTCTGGTCGGATCACAGTTGTGAAGTTGCCGAAGTCAACAATTGGGTATTAAATGCCATGGAGTCGGTAACGCAGGCATGCAACGTATTTAATCCGCAGAGTGAACTATCTCGCTTAAATGAAACGGCGGCGGCGCAACCGTTCCAGTGTTCGCCGGAATTGTATGATATTCTGACTGTTGCCCGGCAAGCCTATCAGCTCTCCGGCGGCCGGTTTGACGTTACCAGCGGTCCGCTGATGCGGCTCTGGGGTTTTTACCGTAAACAGGAGTCGCCCCGTCTGCCGACGGCCGCCGAACTGCAAACGGCGAAAAAACTGGTAGGACTGGATAAAGTGGAGTTCAATGATGCCGACCGCACGGTATTTTTCACCGTACCCGGCATGAGCATCGATTTAGGCGGCATTGCCAAGGGTTATGCGGCGGATTTGGCATTAAAAAATTGTTATAACATGCCGGGTTTGGTGGTTAATTTAGGTGGAAATCTGCGTTTTAGCGCATTGCCGCCGGGGGTGGACAACTATCCGGTGGCGATTCGAAATCCCTTAAACACGCAGGAGATTTGTCTGGAATTTACGCTTACGCACGGAGCAGTCTCCACCAGCGGCAGTTATGAACGCTATGTAAAAATTGACGGTCGGCAGTATTCGCATATTATGAATCCGGCCACGGCTCAACCGGTTTCCGGCATCTTATCCGTAACCGTGGTTGCCGAAAATGCGGTAACGGCGGACTATCTCTCCACCGCTATTTTCATCGGCGGGGCGGAGTTAGCGGAAAAGTTGAGTCAAACTCTGAATATTGCGGTCTATATTATTACACCGGCGTCAAATCAAGCAGGATATGAGTTACAAAAAATTGGAAAGTTTATATGATTTTTAAAACAGGAAATATTGTTATTTACCGCAGTAAATGTGCGGTGATTGCCGGCATCAGCGGCGATAAAATTGAGATAAAAACCGCATCTGGCGACAGTAAAAATGTGCGGACTAAAGATATTGAGTTTTTACATCCCGGCAACGGTTCGGCGTCCGTCGCATTACCGCCGCCGGAAAAAACTTTAGCCAACGCCGCCGAAGTCGCGGAATTGATGGAGAGCGAAAACTTTTCATTTGCTGATTTCACCGATTTGGCATTTGGCGAATACACTGCGTCAACGGCGTGGAGCACCTATTTACTGTTACAGGAAAACTGCTATTTTTCCGGCTCAATTTCGGCCGGAGTAACGGCAAAATCGGCGACTGAAGTAGCGGCGACTTTGGCAAAATTGGCCGAAAAAACGGCCGCCGCCGCCGCCCGCAATGAATTTTTGGAACGCATTCGCTCCGGCAGTGTTACCGAGGCCGACCGCCCACTATTGCGGGATGTGGAGTCCGTGGCTTTTCAGGAGAGCGAAAACAGTAAAACCCTGCGGGAACTTGGCATTGAGGCCCTGCCGGAAAAGGCTCAGCAGCTATTATTGAAACTGGGCATCTGGGATTACACCGTCAATCCGTGGCCGCGCCGTTTTCAGGTGGATTTGGCCGACGCCGATTTGCCGTTGCCCGCCCTGCCCGTTGAAAACCGGGTGGACTTAACCAATATGGTCTGTCTGGCGATTGATGATGCCGACAGTCATGACCCGGACGACGCCATCAGTTTTGACAATGGCTTAATTTGGGTGCATGTGGCGGATCCGGCCGCCGTGGTTACGCCGGAGTCGGCCTTGGATGCCGAAGCCGCCGCCCGTGGCAGTAATCTGTATATTCCGGAAAAGATATCCCACATGTTGCCGTTGGCCGCCACGCAGGTTTTCGGTTTGGGGTTGAATGCCGCCAGTCCCGCCCTAAGTTTTGCCCTGCGGATTACCGATGACGGGCAGGCGGAACTGGAAAAAATGGTACTCAGCACCATAAAAGTAACCCGGATGAATTACGACTCGGCCATGAGCGAATGGGATAACGAACCGTTAGCCTCGTTGCGGACACATTTAGATAAGTTTCAGCAACGCCGTGCCGCAGACGGCGCCTTGCTGATTGACTTGCCGGAAGTAAAAATAAAATTAGCTGGCGACACCGTGCAGATCAACCCGATTTCGCTTACTCCGGTGCGGGAATTAGTGGCTAATGCAATGCTGGCCTGCGGCAGTGCCGTGGCCAAATACACCAGTCAGCACGATATTCCCATGCCGTATGCGGTACAGCCGCCGCCGGACGAAACTGGAGAGCGCAGTAAAACTCTGCCCGGCATGTTTGCCCTGCGTAAGGCGTGCCAACCCAGTTTAATGACCACTTTATCCGGTCGGCACTCCGGCTTGGCGTTGGAACCTTACTGCCGCATTACCAGTCCGTTGCGGCGTTACGGTGATCTATTGGCGCATCAACAGTTGCGGCGGGTCATTTTACAGCAGGAGCTGTTGACCGGCGACTATATTGAAGGCCGCATCACGTTGTCTGAAGTTGGTGCTTTAGCCCGCCGCAAACTGGAGCGGCAGTGTAATGAGTATTGGACGCTGGTCTATTTTGCCCAGCACCCGGACTGGAGCGGCGAAGCCGTGCCGGTATATCGGCAGGATGACCGGCTGACTTGGCTGATTCCAGCAGCAGCTTATGAGTATAAGAACCGTTTCGGGGGAAAAATTGAGCTTGGCACGCCGGAAAAAATCCGCTTGAACTGTGTAGAACCGGCCACCTTGACCGCGCGTTTTATGACCGACAAATCATAAAATCGGCGCTAATAATGCACTCAACTGCCCGCGGAGCTCATACAGATACCCCCGGCGCAGTTGATGTATGGTCAACTCCCGGCATTGGCTGAACTCCCATGCAAACTGTTTGGACATTTCGCCCACAAACTCGCCGGCTTCAAAACAGAAATCCAGTTCAAAATTAAGCCTAAAACTGCGATTGTCGCAATTACTGGAGCCCATAAAGCCCCATTCATTGTCCGCCAGCAGCGCTTTAGTGTGCGAAAAAATGCCGTGCCGTTCAAAAATTCTTACGCCGCCGTTCAGCAACGTATCATAAAAACTCCGGCTTGCCCAGTCGACAAAATGGTGATTATTCTCTTTGGGGACAATCACCCGAACGTCCACTCCTCTCGAGGCCGCCATAATCAACGCCTCAATATAGGCCGACCCCGGCACAAAATACGGTGTAATAATATACAGCGAACTCCGGCAGGTGGCCGCCGCCGTAAAAAACAGTTTTTCCGAACCTCTGAAATTATCCCCCGGTCCGGAGTCCACCATGCGGAGCACCGTGTTTCCGCAACCTTCCACGTCCGGAAAATCCCCCGGCACGGCATACGACGTAATCCGATGCCGCCGCATAGTATACGCCCAGTCCCGTAAAAACAATCGGGTGCAGTAGGCCACCGCCGGGCCGGAGATGCGGCAATGCAGGTCATGAATATAGCGGTGTTTCGGCACCGACTTTAAATGTTCATTTTCCGCCGCGATATTAATACCGCCGCAATACGCAATATGGCCGTCCACAATCAGCAGCTTGCGGTGGTTGCGCAGCTGTACTTTCCACGGGGTCAGAATATTCATGGGCGAAAAAGCCAGCATGGAAAAATTTTTCTGCGGAGTCCGGAAATGCCCGAACAAATGCCGCATCATTAAAAAGAAACTGCCGAACGAGTCAAACAGAATCTTCACATCCACCCCTTCCGCCGCCTTGCTTTTCAGTAAACTCAAAAATTTTCTTCCCACCTCATCATTCATGATGATGAAGGACTCCAAACGGATACATTGTTTAGCCCCGGCAATATCCGCCAGCATTCTGGGATACGCCATAACGCCGTCTCTCAACAGCTCCACCTTGTTGCCGCTTAACGCAATACGGCGTGGAAAGCGATGATTTAAAGGTACATTAAAGCGGTTATTCATCAAGTCGTTTTCCGGCGTAAAATTGGCCAACTGCTCCCATTGCGTAACCGCAGACGGCAGTTTACGCCGTCGATTAGCCTCATTTTTAGTAATTTCCTTAAATTTTATATCCGTTTGATGCAGTCTGGTAATGCCGAAAAACAGATAGAATAAGATTCCGACACCGGGCATCAGCAACACGGCCAAAAGCCACATCATCGCTTCATCGCCATATTCATGTTTCGTGTGCAGAATATGCAGAATAACCGTACCGTATATCACAATTGTGCCAACAAATAAAATTATCGTCATAACCGGACTCATTTTTTTACTCCTGTTTATTCAACAACTTCATCAACTCAAATTCCCCTGCCGTAAATGCCGCATTCATATTTTCATTAACATTGTTATCCACCACCACATTGGCATATTGCATTGTGGGGGCAACAAATTGATTATACATGGGTCTAACCTGCGTAGCATATTGCGTAGTAATACTTTCCACACTCCGGCCGCGTTCCAGTCCATCACGTTCCAAACGGCGGCGCAACCGCAACTCGTCATCAGCCGCCACAAAAGCCGTTGCCGCCGCCATATTGCGCAAGTTGGCGGCATACAGTGCAAAAATTCCCTCCACAATCAACACTTGAAAATCGGCGTGCCGCACGCCCTGCACAAACGAGTGATGCCGCACAAAGTCATATTGCCGGGCGGGAATATCCTGCCCGGCAAGCAGTGATTTCACATCGGCGGTCAAGGCCGCAAAATCGATACTGTCGGGGTGGTCAAAATTACACAACCGCAACTCATCGGCCGTCAAATTAAGCCGGTCCACATAGTAATCATCGGTGGACAACAAAGCAAAATCCGGATTCCGGTTCAGTAAAAAACGGCAAAACTCCGTCTTCCCGGAACCGCTGCCGCCGGCAATTAAAATCAAATCACGCATAAACACCTCGCCTCCTGATATCCATATATTTCATAATATGACATGCCGCAGTTGAATATGCAAATTACAGTCTGATATTTTAA
>CAZEHZ010000050.1:0-8352 GCA_964512385.1 uncultured Victivallaceae bacterium
AAATGAACAATCATCTTATCTGCAAAAATTACCGACCGGAAATACACCCTGATTTACTATAGTCGAGAATCAATACCGGTAAGTTTCCGGCTTAAACGGCCCGTCCACCGGTACATTAATATATGCGGCCTGCTTAGGGGTAAGAGTGCTTAATTTGGCACCAAGTTTTTCCAAGTGCAGTCGAGCCACCTCTTCATCCAGTTTTTTGTCGATTAAATACACGCCCGCCGCCCGGTTCGGGTTAGCGGCAATATCCAACTGTGCCAACACCTGATTGGCAAAACTGCATGACATTACAAAACTCGGATGCCCGGTGGCACACCCTAAATTAACCAAACGCCCCTCGGCCAGCAAATAAATGCAATGCCCGTCCGGGAACACAAATTTATGCACGGGGCATTCACTGCCTTTAATCTGAATTTTTTCCACGCCGGCGGCATTTTCCAAACGACTCACCTGAATTTCGTTGTCAAAATGGCCGATATTGCAGACAATCGCCTGGTCTTTCATGCCCTGCATGTGTTCCAAAGTAATAATATCGCAATTCCCGGTAGTGGTTACAAACACATCGGCTTCCGCCAGAGCATCTTCCACGGTGCAGACCTGAAATCCGGCCATACACGCCTGAAGCGCACAAATCGGGTCAACTTCGCTGACCAGCACTCTGGCACGTTCATTACGCATAGCTTCGGCACAGCCTTTACCCACATCGCCGTAACCGCAAATCATTACGGTTTTTCCGGCCAGCATCACATCCAAAGCCCGTTTGATACCGTCGGTCAACGAATGCCGACAGCCGTAAATATTATCAAACTTGCTTTTGGTAACGGCGTCATTAACGTTAATAGCGGGGAACAGCAGTTCGCCGTGTTCGGCCATCTGCAGCAACCGGTGAACTCCGGTAGTGGTTTCTTCCGACACGCCTTTCACCTTTGCCGCCATGCGCTGCCAATGCGTGGGGTCGGCGGCCAGAACTTTTTTCAGTAAAGCGTTAATCACCTGCAACTCATGATTATCGGTGGGTTCATCCAGAATTGCCGGATTCTTTTCAGCGGCACAACCACGATGAATCAACAACGTAGCGTCGCCGCCGTCGTCCACAATCTGGTCCGGCCCGTTATTGTCCGGGTAGGTCAACGCCTTATAAGTACAGTCCCAATACTCTTCCAGAGTTTCGCCCTTCCATGCAAACACCGGCACACCGTCGGCGGCGATTGCGGCGGCGGCATGGTCTTGAGTCGAGAAAATATTGCAGGAAGCCCAACGCACATCGGCGCCCAGCTCCACTAAAGTTTCAATCAAAACGGCCGTTTGAATGGTCATGTGCAAACTGCCGGAAATCCGTATACCTTTAAGCGGCTTATTCTTACCATACTTACAGCGAGCCGCCATCAAACCGGGCATCTCCTGTTCAGCAATATCCAACTCTTTCCGTCCGAATGCGGCCAGATTAATATCTTTTACCTTATATTCCATTTCAAGTCCCATCTACTTTATCAATTTCATTTTAAGTTGAATCGCCGCCCAGCGTTCCGGTGGAATCTGCGTACCGACCACCTGCACCACCTCGCCCGCCAGCACCGTACCGTAAAACAAGCACATATCCGGCGTTTGACCATTCAGCAAACCATATAAAAAACCGGCCTGAAACAAATCTCCGGCCGCCGTAGTATCTTTAGCGGCCACGTCCAACGCCGCCATTTTCACCACACTGCCGTCATCGAAAGCGGCCATACTGCCGTTTTCGCCCAATTTCAGCACCGCCACCGGCGCAAACGCCAGTAATTTCCTCACCGTTTCTTCCGGTGGGAACTCACCGACCAACGCCGCCGCTTCGGTTTCATTGGCAAATAAAACATCCACATATTCCGTCAAAATCCGCTGTAATTCGGCTTTATGCTCCGTCACCATCACATGGTCATTCAAATCCCAGCCGATTTTAGCCCCGGCATTTTTTGCCATCTTCAGCAACTTTTCAATATACGGCAACAACACGGCATAGCCCTCAAAATACGCCATGCCGAATCCGTCAAACAACTCCGCCGCAATCTCATTTTCCGCAATTGCTCCGGCCGCGCCCAAACTGGTAAACATAGTCCGTTCGGCATCTGGAGTAATCAGCGACAGACAACGTGCCGTGGGCAACTGGTCGGTAAACAGAAATTTATCCAGCACCCCATTCTGATTGCAGAAGTCCTGACAAAACAACTGCCCGTACATGTCCAGCCCCACTTTGCCCCATAGGGCGGATTTTACGCCCAGCCGGGCCAACGCCAGCATGGTATTGCCGGCCGAACCGCCCACGGTCAATTTACCGATTTGATTCAAACGGGTCAAAATCTCGTCCTGCAGGCTTGGCGGAACCAGCCGACGAGTGCCTTTTACCGCACCGCAACCGGCAAGTTCAGCTTCCGACACCTGCAATAACACATCAACTATCGGCGCCCCAACGCCCACGATTCCGGGATTAAGAAATTCCATATCCGTTCCGTTACCGTGTTCCGGCTTAGTTTATCTCTGCGGCGGCGGCCAACAGTGCGTCCACCTTGTCGGTCTTTTCCCACGGGAATTGACTGCGGCCGAAATGCCCGTAACTGGCGGTTTCAAGATAACTCCAGCCCTGCGGCTTTTTCAACTGCAAAGTTTCTAAAATCGCCGCCGGACGCATATCGAATACCTTGCGTATCATCTTTTCCAAATCGCCGTCGCAACTCAATTTGCCCGTGCCGTAGGTATCCACGTTAATGGACAACGGCTGTGCCACGCCGATGGCGTATGCCACCTGCACTTCGCACTTGTCGGCCAATCCTGCGGCCACAATATTCTTGGCAATATAACGGCACATATAGGCAGCCGAGCGATCCACTTTGCTCGGGTCTTTGCCGGAAAATGCTCCGCCGCCGTGCGAACCGACGCCGCCGTAGGTATCCACAATAATCTTGCGCCCGGTCAAGCCGGTATCGCCATGCGGCCCGCCGATTTCAAACCGCCCGGTAGGGTTCACATAGTATTGAATATCGTCATTCAGCAACTCGGCCGGAACCACCTTTTTCACCACCTGTTTTACCAGTGCGGTAAACTCTTCAATCTTCATTTCCGGCGCATGCTGATGCGACACCACCACGGTTTCCACATGTAACGGCTTGCCGTCTTTGTAGTGAATGGACACCTGACTTTTAGCATCGGGGCGCAAATAGCCATACTTTTCCGGCTCAGTTTTGCGCAACCGGGCCAACTCCTGCACGATTCGATGCGAATACAGAATCGGTGCCGGCATCAACTCCGCGGTTTCATTGCTGGCAAACCCAAACATCATGCCCTGGTCGCCCGCGCCTTGTTCCAGATAAAGCCCCTGCCCGGCAGTTACCCCCTGCGAGATATCTGCGGACTGCTTATGTACACAAACCATCACTTTGGCATTTTCTGCCGAAAACCCGATAGTCGGGTCATTATAACCGATATCTTTTACCACTTTCAGGGCAATATCCTGCCAGTTAATTTTACTGTTAGTGGTTATTTCACCGGAAATTACAATTAAATCGGTAGTAACCAAAGTTTCACAAGCTACACGACTTTCCGGATCGGAAGCCAAACATGCATCCAATATCGCATCAGAAATCTGGTCGCACACCTTATCCGGATGCCCCTCAGATACCGATTCCGATGTAAATACATGCTCTGCATTGATTTTGCTCATTTTCCAAAAACCTTTCAAAATTTTGTTATTTCCGCCTATTAATATAGCATTATAACCGTAAAAAACAACCATTGCCAAAACGAATAAATCAATATAATTGATAACAATTATCACATCCAATCTAATAGACAGTTATTCCGGGGCAATGGCACTAAAAAAGCCGAAACAATCTTGAAAATGTTCCGGCTTCAGAAAAAAAACAATCAACGCCTTAGCGCAGTTCCACCTGCAGTTTTTCCGCCAATTTTTTGCGCAGTGCGTCAAAGGCCGAATTAACTTCTTCGTCCTTTAACGTGCGTTCATTGTTCCGGAAAGTTACCCGGTAAGCCATGCTTTTACGCCCGGCGCCCAGAACTTTTTCATCGGCAAAAATGTCAAACAACTCCACCGTTTCAAAGTTCGGCAAACGCAACCCCTTGATGAAGCGCACAATGTCGGCATGATTCAAATCCTCGGCCGCCACAAACGCCACGTCACGGCTAGTAGCCGGGAACACCGGCACGGCATCCACGTGAATTGACTTGGTTTTGGCGTTTAAAATTGCCGCCACTTCAAGCGTAGCCCCGAAAACCGGCGCCGTTGTCCGCCACTGCGCAGTATATTTTTTGGCTAATTTGCCGAACGTGCCGGCCACTTTACCATCAATCTTCAATTCCGCACAGCAACCGTTTTCAAAACGGCCGTCCTCCGCCGCCTGAAATGCGTAATTCACCACTTTGCGTTGTTCCAGCAGAGTTTCGATCACCCCTTTAAGGTCATAGAAATCATACATTTCCGCCGCCGGAGCGCCATAATATTCCGGGTTGCGACTGCCGGTGAGCATAATACAAATTTCATGACGTTCTTCCGGGTACAGCGCCGGATTCTTACAGAATACCCGACTCTGTTCAAACAGCGCCAGATTCAAATTCCGTCGTGAAATATTGCGTTCCACCGTCTGTAGCATTTCGCCCCACAGCGACGGCCGCATCCATTTCAGTTCCAAACTCAAAGGATTGGTGATGCAAATCAAATCCGCCTCGGTAAAACGAGTGTCGCTCAATGCCGACTCCACACTCACCATGCTGTAATTCATGCACTCAAACAAGCCCAGCGCAATCAATTCATCACGCAGTTGACTATCCCGCCAGCGGGCGTCGTCCAGCATACCAGACACCACTGTCCCCCGCACCGGAATTACCGGAATTGCGTCCAGTCCCCGAATACGGGCCACCTCTTCCGCCAAGTCCGCTTCACGTTCCAAGTCCGGGCGGAAAGTGGGGGCGGTAACGATGCAGCTGTCGATCTTAACATCGCTGACCTCTAAATGCAGTTTGCTGAAAATAGCCATAATTCCGGCATTATCAATGTCGATGCCAATCAGCTTGCGAATCTTGTCAAAACGGCAGGGAATAACTTTAGGCTGTGGCCGCACCGCATATACATCCACAAAATCGCTGACCAATTCGCCGCCGGCAAGTTCACAAATCAACTGTGCCGCCCGCTTACCGGCATACTCCGCCATTTCAAAATCCACACTGCGTTCGTAGCGGTAACTCGAATCACTGCTTACGCCCAGACGACGGCTGGTACTGCGGATTAATGACGAATTAAATACCGCGCATTCCAATAACACCGTGGTGGTTTTTTCGGTAATTCCGCTGTATTCGCCGCCCATAATACCCGCCAGAGCCAACGGTTTTTCGGCATCGCAAATTACCAGATGATGATTTTCCAAATCAACTTCCTTACCATCCAGCAAGGTAATTTTTTCACCATTTTTGGCATGACGCACCACAATGCGGCCTTCCGCCAACGTATCATAGTCAAACGCATGGAGCGGTTGTCCCAGTTCCATCATAATAAAATTGGTGATATCCACAATGTTATTTATGGAACGCAAGCCCACGGCGCCCAAAAGCGCTTTTAAACATTCCGGACTTTCGCCCACTTTTACGTTACGAATAACCTGAGCCGAGTAACGCAAACAATCCTGCGGAGCTTCCACCGTAACCAGATTTTCCGGCAACGGCTGTTTATTCGCCTGCGGATACTTCAGTTCCGGCAATTTGGCTTCACGGCCAAACAAACAGCTTACATCACGAGCCACGCCCCATTGACTTAACCAGTCGGCCCGGTTCGGCGTAACTTCCACCTCAATCTGCCAGTCGCCCTTAAACAACTCCTTAACCGGAGTACCGACCACCGTATCCGCCGGAAAAATCAGCAACCCGTCATGCTCTTCACTTAAGCCCAGCTCACGGGCACTGCACATCATACCAAAGGATTCAACACCACGCAACTTAGCTTTTTTAATCTCAAACACGCCGTCGCCATCCGGGAATTTAGTTCCCAATGTGGCCAGCGGCACTTTATTTCCGGCATCACAATTCGGCGCGCCGCAGACAATCTGCACCTCTTTTTCGCCGTCAAAAACTTTGCATACGGACAATTTGTCGGCATTCGGGTGCGGATTGCGTTCACGAATTTCCGCCACCACAATGCCGTCCGGAATAACGCCCATCGGCGTAACGGCTTCCACCTCAATCCCGGCCATGGTCAACTTGCGGCACAACTCATCAACCGATACGTTGGTCAAGTCCACATACTTGGCCAAAAAATTATAAGAAATCAACATGATTCAATCTCCCCATCTTAGTTGAACTGCGCCAGAAAACGAACATCATTTTCATATAAATTGCGAATATCGCCAATACGATGCCGCAGCATGGTCAGGCGTTCCAATCCGAACCCGAAAGCGAAACCGCTCCAAATTTCCGGGTCATAGCCCACATTGCGCAATACATTCGGGTCCACCATGCCCGCCCCGGCGATTTCGATATAGCCGGAGTGTTTGCAAACATTGCACCCCTTGCCGCCACACATAATGCAGGTAAAGTCATACTCCACACTGGGCTCGGTAAACGGGAAAAAGTGAGGACGCAAGCGAATGCTGACATCTTTGCCGAACAGTTCCCATGCAAAATTCTGCAACACACTCTTCAAGTCCGCCATCGACACATTTTTATCAATATACAGCCCTTCCAGCTGGTGGAAGTTCATGCTGTGAGTCGCATCCGGCGTATCCCGGCGGAAACAACGCCCCGGCGCCACAATCCGCACCGGCGGCTCGTGCGCTTCCATCGTCCGGATCTGCACGGTGCTGGTTTGAGTACGCAGCAAGCGGCCGTCTTCAAAGTAAAAGGTATCGCCCACATCGCGCGACGGATGGTCGGCGGGGGTATTTAAAGCATCAAAACAGTGATGAACAGTTTCAAGTTCGGGGCCGTCGGCCACCACAAACCCCATCCGGCGGAAAGCCGCCACGCAGTCATCAATCATCATGGTAACGGGGTGTTTATGGCCGGCGTGCCATTTACGGCCGGGTAAAGTAACATCCAGCGCATGAGCTTTTTCTTCAGCGGAATTAATACGTTCTTCAGCGGCGGCCAACAACTCCTGTATGCGGTTTCTTCCGGTATTAAAAGCCTGACCGATGACGCGACGCTCTTCCGGGGCGGCCGCGCCCATGTCCTTAGTAAGCGAAGTGAACAACCCTTTACGACCAAGCAAAGCAACACGTACTTCCTCAACCATAGCCGGTGTGGAAGCGGCGGACAAATCGGCTTCGGCCTGATTTAACGCCGCATTAATGCGTTCGACAATCGGATTCATTTTTCAATACTTCCATAATTATATAAATTCACAAAAAAAACAGCTTGGAGCAACAGAGAGCCAAGCTCCTGCCATCCAAGCTGTTTATTATCTGTCCACTCAAAAAAGCGGAACAAAGAAAACCTTAGAAAAGTATTTTTCAAAGATTTACTTGGCAGCAGTAACCTTTTCCACCAGGGCTTTAAACTCCTGGAATTCAGTTACCGCCAAATCAGCCAAAACCTTACGGTTCAAGTCGATGTTAGCCTTCTTCAAGCCGTTCATAAACTGGCTGTAATTGGTACCGAGCATGCGGCAAGCGGCGTTAATACGCACGGTCCACAAACGACGATACTGACGTTTTTTCTGCTTACGGCCGCTGTAAGAGTGGGCTAAAGCCTTATCGACCGCATCATAGGCGGTACGAATATTCTTAGAACTGCAACCATAAAAACCTTTCGCACGCTCCAGCAACCGTTTACGCCGTTTGCGGGAGGCGACAGCACAAGTAACTCGTGACATAATTCAACTCTCCTTTTTACTGCTTACAGCCCATACGGCAAAGCAACTTTAATACGACGGGATTCGGCTTTGGACACGGCAGCGTCTTGACCTAAACGGCGTTTACGCTTCGAACTTTTCTTGGTCAGAATGTGGCGAGCGCCGGCGCGGAAATGGCGGAACTTACCAGTACCGGTCATTTTCAAGCGCTTAGCGGCGCACTTTCTGGTTTTCAATTTAGGCATCGTTTTTCTCCTTTTTAAAAAAAAGCTGGTTAAAAATCTCCGAGCCGGCAGATGCCAATCAGCCATGCCCGGTGACGAGTCGCATACGCGACATAAATAAATGCTGGAAAATCCAACAAAAAAAACAATACAAGTCAATATAAAAATTGACAACCGGCAATGCAGGGCAAAAGCACATACATTCGTCCCACACACCAAACTCAGCGGCAACCAACTTATCAGCAACCAACTTATCAGCAACCAACTTATCAGCAACCAACTTATCAGCAACCAACT
>CAZEHZ010000050.1:8452-14191 GCA_964512385.1 uncultured Victivallaceae bacterium
TATCAGCAACCCTTTTTAGCGGCAACCCTATTCGTCGTCGGAGTCGTCTACCACGTCTTCAACGTATTCATCGTCAAGGTCCATAATGGGCTTGGCCGACTTTTTGGTTGTCTTGGTGGCGGCAAACGTAACCGTAATATTGCGACCCAACAACTTGGGTTTGCCATCGGCTTCGCCATATTCGGCAAGCACGGCAATAATACGCTCCATCAACTCGTCCGCTAACTCTTTGTGAGCCATTTCGCGGCCGCGCAGAGCGAGCGTTGCTTTTAATCTACACCCTTTTTGCAAAAAGTCAATAGCGTGTTTTAATTTATAGTTATAATCGTGGTCGTCGATATTGACGTGAAACTTAACTTCCTTAAGTTTTTGCGCCGCGGAGTTTTTGCGCTGCATTTTCAGATTTTTCTTCTGGTCATACAGCAACTTGCCGTAGTCCATAATGCGCAACACCGGCGGATCGGACTTTTCAGTAACGATCACTAAATCCAAATGCGCGGCCTCGGCCAGTTCGCGAGCTTTTGCCAACGAAACGATGTCCAACTGTTCCCCGTCAGCGCCGATCAAACGTACACGGTCAGCGGTAAACGAGCGGTCTCCGGTTTTCAGCAGCTTAGCAATAATACATGCCCTCCAGTAAAACTGTTTTTATTTTAAATTCGGCAGTCTGAAAAAGTACAGACTGCCACCCCTCTATATCATAATTATAGCACAATACCTTTAAATTGCAAGAGTTAAATTAAATTTTCTCCTGCAATTCAACTAAATGCCATATAACTCAGATGGTCTTTTCCATCACTTCTTTCTGCATTTTGGCAATCAGAGCGGCCGGTTCCATGGCGCCCAGCTCACCTTCACGGCGACTGCGCACCCCTACGGTGCCGTCTTCGGCTTCACGTTCACCGATTACCAGAATATACTGGATGCGGTCATGGCGGCAATCCTTAATCTTGGCGCCCAAGCCCTGCGAACGGTCATCCACAGTTACCCGCAGTCCGGCGGCCTTCATTGCTTTTTCAAGCTCAAAAGCGGCGGCATGCTGATTGTCGGTAATCGGCAGAATGCGAGCCTGTTCCGGAGCCAGCCACAGCGGGAACGCCCCGTTGTAGTGTTCCACCAGAATGCCGAAAAAGCGTTCCAAAGAGCCGAACAACGCACGATGCACCATAAACGGCTGATGCCGCTTACCGTCTTCGCCGGTATACGTCATATCAAAACGTTCCGGCAGATTGAAGTCAAACTGAATGGTGGTGGTCTGCCATTCACGACCGATGGCGTCCCGCACTTTCAAGTCAATTTTGGGGCCGTAAAATGCGCCGCCGCCTTCGTCCACAATGCAGTTCAAACCGGCTTTTTCCACGGCCTTGGTCAGCGAGTCAATCGCCAGCTGCCAACGAGTCGGATCGCCAACCGCCTTACTCGGTCGAGTCGCCAGATAAGGCTGGATATCCTTAAAGCCGAACGTCTTCCAAATACTCAAGCTAAAGCGTAAAACTTCGGCAATTTCATTTTCAATCTGTTCCGGCGTACAAATAATGTGCGCATCGTCCTGAGTAAAACCGCGAGCCCGCAGTAAACCGTGCAAGGTGCCGGATTTTTCATAGCGGTAAACCGTCCCCAGTTCCGCCCAGCGGCACGGCAGTTCACGATACGAACGCAAACGGGAGCGGTAAATTTCGATATGGAAGGGGCAGTTCATCGGCTTCACATAATAGTCATGGTCGTCAATATCCATCGGCGAATACATGCCGTCTTTATAGAAGTCCAAATGGCCGGAGGTCATCCACAACTCAGCCCGACCGATATGCGGCGTGTACATCAACTGATAGCCGTTGGCATAGTGCTGTTCCCGCCAATAAGTTTCAAACGCATTACGGATAAATGCGCCTTTCGGATGCCACAAAACCAAACCGGGCCCCACACTTTCGGAAAAGCTGAATAAATCCAGTTCCACGCCCAATTTACGATGGTCGCGCTTCTTGGCTTCTTCCAGCAACTTCAGATAATCGGCCAGTTCGCTCTTTTCGGCAAATGCCGTACCATAAATACGCTGTAACATCGGATTCTTTTCATCGCCACGGAAGTAAGACCCGGCCACGCTCATCAATTTTACCGCACCAATCTGGCCGGCATTTTCCACATGCGGGCCGCGGCACAAATCCACAAAATCGCCGGTTTTATAGAAGCTGATTACGGCGTCTTCCGGAATATCGGCCAAACGTTCCAGCTTAAAGCACTGCTTTTTTTCCGTCAGCATAGCTTGGGCTTCCGCACGAGTCATTTCAAAATACTCAAACGGCGTTTTAGCCTTGATAATTTTCTTCATTTCGTCTTCAATCCGGCTCAAATCTTCCGTTGTCAAACGGGTCGGCATATCGAAGTCATAATAAAAGCCGTCATCAGTGGCGGGGCCGATATCGAACCGTACGTCACTGAATAAATTCTGCACGGCGGCCGCCATTACATGCGCCGCACTGTGCCGGATCGTTTCCACAGGAAATTTACTCATTTTTCAACCTTTTATATACTTAACAAAAATTGTTACTCAAATCCGCATTCAAAAAAAACAACATGCTGTACATCTGCACAAACACCTGCATGATAATGTACACACATTTTACCAAAATTCAAGCTGTTCCGGCTCCGGCGACAAAATTCGTTTTACCGGCCCGAAACTGCGCCGATGAATTTCGCACGGCCCCAGCTGCTGCAACGCCGCCAAATGCGTTGCGGTGCCATACCCTTTATGCTCCGCAAAACCGTAACCGGGATAAAGCTCATCCAGCTCAACCATCAAATTATCCCGATAAACCTTGGCCAAAATACTGGCGGCGGCGATTGATGCACTTTTTGCATCGCCCTTCACTATCGCCACATTAGGCCGGGGCAAATCCGGCACGGGATTTCCGTCCACCAGTAAAAACTCCACCTGCCCCACGCCGTTAACGGCCTTACGCATAGCCACATACGTGGCCTGTAAAATATTGATCCGGTCAATTTCCTCCGGCTCAACCACGCCTAACGCCCATTGCACGCCGTCAACTTCTTTAATTTGCCGACATAACAGTTCACGCTGTTTTTCGGTCAATTTTTTTGAGTCATTCACCGGCGGCAACTTCTCATACTGCGGAAACACCACGCAACACGCCACCACCGGCCCGGCCAGCGGTCCTCTGCCCACCTCATCAACTCCGCCAATAAACAAAAACCCCTCCGCCCGGTACTTTCGTTCCAAGCCGAGGAGTTCTTCACTATGCAGTGAACCGTTTTCCGTTTTCACTGCACACGGATTCGACAGCGTTTTTATTCGTTTTGCCGAATCCGTCATATTCTGCTTTGCGCAAGTCAACTGCTCACCACGCCTTAGCGGGTACGCAATTCCTTAACGCGGGCAGCCTTACCAATTTTGTTGCGCAAATAGAACAACTTGGCACGGCGTACATCACCACGACGAACCACTTCAATGCGGTCGATACGGGGGCTGTTTACCGGGAATACGCGTTCAACACCCTGGCCGGATACTACACGGCGTACAGTAAATGTCGCTTCAATACCAGTACCACGGCGAGCAATAACCGTACCGGCAAAAAGCTGAATACGTTCGGTGGTGCCTTCAACAATTTTAACATAGACCTTAACGCTGTCACCAGCGGCAAAGTCTACCACATTTTCTTTGAGACCGCTGTAGCGGATCTTATCAACCACGTTCATTTAAAGCCTCCAACTTTATTTAAATATTTTCTTTTTCATTCTTACGCCACCGCGGCGGCCAAGCCACATAACCGGCATACATATCCGGCCTGCGCCTGCGGGTCAACATTTTAGCTTGTTCCAATCGCCATTTGGCAATTTTCCCATGGTCGCCGGACAATAAAATCTCCGGCACCCGCTGTTCATTAAAGCACTCCGGCCTGGTATACTGCGGATATTCCAACAGTCCGGCACTGTGAGACTCCTCCTCTCTGGATTCATCGCACCCCAAAGCACCCGGCAACAATCTTGCCACGGCATCAATCATCACCATTGCCGCCAAATTACCATTGGTCAGCACATAGTCGCCGATCGACACTTCTAAATCAACCCATGCATCAATAAATCTTTGATCCACGCCTTCGTAATGACCGCTGACAATCAGCAAGCGTTCCTCCTTTGCCAACTCGCCGGCCAGCTTCTGATTAAAGACCACTCCGCGCGGAGTAGTTAAAATCACTTTCGGCCTCGCCCCGTTCTGCGTTAAATCCTGTAACGCCTCGAACAACGGCTCCACCTTCATCAGCATTCCCGGCCCGCCGCCATACGGTTTATCGTCCACCGTACCACGGTCATCGTGCGTATATTTACGCAGGTCGATTGCGTTTACCGCAATCAATTCTTTATCGATTGCCCGTCCGGTAATACTGCTACCCAAGGGCCCCGGAAAAATTTCCGGAAACAAAGTTAAAACGTCTAACTGCAATTTCAGTCAACAACTTCCACGGTAACTTTTTTCTGCAACCGACCCGCCGCTCCGTTGGCCAAAGCCCGGATAGCGTTAATGGTTTTGCCGCGGCGACCGATAATTTTACCGCGATCATTTTCATTGCAGATAATCTGGATACTGAATACGCTGTCATCTTCGCCGGAACGCACTTTTACCGCTTCCGGAGCATCCACCAGCGACCGGACAACATAATCAACAAAACTCTCAATGTCGTGCAATCCGCCGCGTGACGCCTGGCATTCACAAGTTGAACCGCCAGTTATCCAATTTAATATTTTCTTAAACACTGCTACTACCCTGTATTACGCTTCAGCCGGAGCTTCAGCAGCGGCCTTGGCTTCTTCTGCGGCCTTGGCGGCGGCTTCAGCGGCGGCGGCCTTGGCTTCTTCTTCAGCCTTAGCTTTGGCGTCGGCTTCCGCCTTCATCTTGGCAACCTGCTTCTTAGACGGCTTTGCGGCTTTCACAACATCTTTCAGCACAATACCCTTGCGTACACGGTCAATAATCTGAGCGCAGGTTTCGCTGACTTCAGCACCACAGCCAACCCAGTAATCAACGCGTTCCAAATTCACACGTTCTTCCTTGGCACGGGGGCTGTAGAAGCCGACTTCTTCAATAGCACGGCCATCGCGAGCCATACGCTTATCCATTACCACCACGCGAAAGCAACTGGCATTGCGAGCGCCGGTGCGTTTCAATCTGATTTTAACTGCCATGTTCAATTATCCTTTTTAATATTATTTTTATCCAGCTTGAGTCGTTTCCGCCACGCAAATCCCCGAACCCGAACTTCAATCACCCGTTACCGCCAGTTTTATCCATCAACTGCCCATGCGACCTCCGCCGCACCGCTTTAATCCAGCACGCTACATACCGGACTCGACTTCAAACTTAACCGCACCGGTCTCTTCTATGATCGTTGCTCCTACTTGCCAACCAATATACTGCGAGCAGCCGCGCTCTCCGGGGAGAACCTCATTGCCGTACACCAGTGCAAGAAACGCCAAGTTTATATATTTTAAAAGCAATAATATAATACCAAATACATTATTATCAAGTATTTTTTTATATTTTGCCAACATTTTCTCAAAAAAAAGCAAAAATCCCGGTGTATGCGAGGCATTGTGCCAATCAGCACCCCACCACCATCTACCGGGACCTCCCGTTCCGAAGAACATAAAACCGACCATTTTGCTCACATCAACACATCAACACATCAACACATCAACACATCAACACATCAACACATCAACACATCA
>CAZEHZ010000050.1:14291-15675 GCA_964512385.1 uncultured Victivallaceae bacterium
ACACATGCATCACTTGCCGGAAAAGCTATCTGTATCACCGCAGACTATACCTGCGGACGCCCGGCCTCCACACACCGACACTCATCAACGAAAATTAACACCGCCGCTGAACACTGTCATCCGCCGTAACCGGCCGCATGGAGGCTTTTGGCATTATCGACTATTTACCGGGCATAATGGTAAAACCACCGGCCCAATCCGGAGTCCATACATTCAAATATTGAGAACTGAACACCAGCGTCGCTACTAAAGCGATAACCGTAATAACACCCATCACAATAAAAAACGGGCTTACTTCACTGCTGCCGGCCGATTTTTTGCCGCCGATTTTGGCCATATCAGCCGCCACACGAGACGGGCCTTTGGAGGCAGCTTCATCTTTCTTCAGGTTCAATTCAGCTTTTTCTTTACGCTGAATACCGCTTACCGGTGTTTTAGCATCTGCCGCCGGAGCCGCCGCCGCACCCGGAGCCGCCGGAGCTGCCGGTTTGGGAGCCGGAGCCGGAGCTGCCGGTTTCGGAATCGCCAATTTGGGTTTGGGCATCGCAGTCGCTACCGGAGCCGCAGCCGGAGCTGCGGCTGGAGTTGCTGCCCGCTGTAACTTCACCGTATCTTCCACCGCCGCAGCACTAATGCGCACGGTACGACGGGTACGGGTATCTTCAGCCGCCTGTTTCGGCACACTGCCGGTATCGGTAGACGGTGCCGCCGGAGCCGCCGCCGGAGCAAGCCCCGGAGCCTTGGGGATATTAATCCCGCCGGGGGCGGCCGGGCGCAAACGAATTGTGGAGCTGTCCGCCGCCGGAACTTCATTAGGAGTCGGCGGAGGAACGGGGCGGGAAACCGCCAAGTTTTCCGGACTCACCTTACCGCCGGCGTTCGGCATCATACCGGCAACCGACAGTTTTACGGTTTTACGGGTACGAGTATCATCATCTTCCGCCTCAACTTTCGGCACACTGCCGGTATCGGTGGACATTGCCCCGATCTTACCCGGAGCCGGGATACCTTTCAACAATTCGTTATTGTCGCTCATAATTGCATTCCCTATATTAAAATAGTTTTATTATAAAAATACATTTTCAATGATTGTACTGGAGAAATATAATCCACAAACCGGCAAATGTCAATGCATACTGCCAATTGTTTTCATATTTTTTACCACAATATCCGGAGAGATACCTGTTCCATAAAAATCTTTCCCATTACCGAATTTAATCCGCTGGCCTGTAAATGCGATTTCTCCATTACCCGGCATGTGAATTTTAGAAATCTCGCCGTCTGTACCTTGAGTTTGTTCACCGATAAAAACAACATTGGTTCATAAAATCACCAATCATTCCATTCGTCCCATCCGAAATGTTCTCGGGATACCTGCTGGCTT
>CAZEHZ010000051.1:0-8558 GCA_964512385.1 uncultured Victivallaceae bacterium
AATTTGGCATCATACCCGGCAATGCCGGAATTAACAATAACATCACTCATAAAAAAGCACCTTTATTTTAAAATTAAAACGGTAAAAGTCTTATCAATGCCGGCAAAATCGGCCAAAGTAATCTTTAGGCCGGAGCTGTTCCATTCAGTTTTTGCACAACTGTTAGGAATCACGGCAGAGTCATACAATAGCTGAACCGCCACCGGGGAGGCCACGCCGAGTTCAGTAAACGAGTAGCTTTTTACGCCGCCGGTAGTCTTTCCGTTGCTGGTGGTCTTGCCGGTCAAATCGGTTGCGGTGAAAGATTTACTTAACAAGTTGCCGCTGGCGGTTAAGATAAGACTAAACCCGGCATCGATATTGTCAAAATCGGATAAAGTAACGGTAAGGCCGTTTGAAGTCCAGTTTAGTTTTACGCATGGCGAGCCGGTAACTTCCACCGAGTCAAAGAACAGTTGGGCAATAACCGGAGAGGTTACGCCGAGGTCAACAAACGAGTAACTCTTCACGCCGCCGGTAGTCTTACCGTTGCTGGTGGTTTTGCCGGTCAAATCGGCCGCAGTAAAGGCCTTGGTAATCGTAGTCGCCGCCGTGTCGCCCCCGGCCAGCGGCGTCCAACTATTTTCGCCGTCCCGCTTAAAATAGAGCAGATTATCCACGGTAATTTTAAGCCAGCCATCTGCACCTGGAATGCCGGAATATAAAATAGTGTCGTTCATCATAATACCTCTTTATCTAAAATCTCAATGTCGGTGCGAGTTTTGTAAGTTGCCCAGTGCTCATCGCATATATTGGCCACAAAGATTCTGCCGGTAGCCTTATCCCGCCAGCAGTGCATTGTAACGCAAAACTTGCCGGAGGTGGGGCCGTCTTTGGAACAAACCGGATAGTCCAAATTTCCGACCAGCGAGCCGTTAGATTTGTCCACGATAACAAAGGTGCTGCTATAAATCTTCAACGGATACGGGATGCGGGAATCATCGACTTGAGTTGCGTTATCATTCGGGTCTTTTAGATTGTCGTATGCCAAAAAAACGGACGAATCCGGCCAGTAAGTCGTATTATCTTCACAGTCATCGCCTAAAATGGCATCATCACCGGTTGAGCCGCCGCCGGAGGTTTTAGTACCGGTAAAAGTAAGCCGATAGGTCGCAGATTCGGTGGAATCAAAATTAAAATGTTTAATCTGTAAAACGTTGTTGGTAAAAACCATGTAGTGAGACCCGGTCAAAAGAACATTGTTGCGAAAAAGCTGAAAATTTCCTACCGACGAATAACCGAGACTGGTAAAATCCACCGTATAGCAATAGTAGCCACCAAGGGATTGCAAGGCGGCAGACGAATAGCCCACGGAATATAAAGTGCAATCGCCGCCGCCGGACCCGGCTTGACTTTCCGGAGTATAGACCTGCATATACAAGTATAAACAAACATACTTCGGGGTAACTTCATCGCCCACGTTCACTTGTTTGGAGGCGTCGAGTTCAACGGTATGAGTATAAACCGTGTGGGATTCGTCCGTCTCTTTCAGCCCCTTAGAGACGCTGGAAACGACCGTATCAGTAAGTACGCCGGAACTATCGGTATCGCCGTACCAGGTTTTAGCCACGGTCTGAGCGGAGCCGGTAAGGTTGACAATCGCATCCAGCCCGGCAGTGCCGCCATCGGCAGACCCGGCGGCACGAATAAATCTGGTAATTTTGGGCAGGCGAATGGAGCGATTACCCACCACAAAAGCGGCACATTGGCCATAGGTGGTAAGCTCCTGTTCAAACACGGTGCTGGTAACGGTGCGGATTTTTCCGGCGGTCATCAACTCCTGAAGTTTAGCCCAAAACTTGTCAAACTTGGCATCGGCACAGTTGACGGTTTGGCCGTCAAGCAGGTAAGCCCCTTCCGGCGGAGTGCCGGATAAAGAGTAAAACACTTCAAATTCATTTTTAGCAATCCCGGCGGCCAGATTGTTGGCTTTGTCGGCGGCCTGATTCGCCCGATTAACGGCCTCTTGTAACTGCAAATAAAAGGCATCCCAATCGTATTGATTGCCGGAAATGGGATCACCAATTACGGCACGGTTGATTGCCTCCTGTAGCTGCTGAAGCATCATTACCACCTTATCCAACTGGTATTCTAAGGACTCACTGGGCAGCTTGCCGCCATTGGGTAAAGAGATATCCTGCGTAAGGGGTAAAATACGCTGGATAACCAGTTTTTTGCCACTTGGTAACGGATACCGTAACAGCCGGACAGTAGCCCCGGAAAGATAAGACGCTTTAACCTCAACGGAATAATCCACATCAAGGGTTAAAAGTTCGGAATTTCCTTGGCCGTTTTCCAGATAACACCGTAAATTGTCCGGTTTAAAGAACCGCACATTGAACGGAAAAACGGCAGAAGTTCCCACCGTAAAAATCCGCTTGCTATCCTGATTTTCAATCATTTGCTAAAACTCCTTTCTTGGTGATAATATAGCAAAATAGTCCGGTAAAAATTATTTATCCTCACTAAACAGCTTGTGTAAGCGTTTGCCCTGCGCTCCCGCGGCATGCACCAGCATCCCCAAAGCACCCAAGCGATTATCAAACATACCGCCCACCATGCCAAAATCGCCGGCCGCTTTTAATAAGCTCCAGTAGTCGGAATCTTCAAAATCTTTGCCATTAAGCCGGGAATTTAAAAAGACGATATCCCGGCTTACATCGTCAAAAATCGGTAAGGCAGACATGGTTGGCATATACCCTTTGTGTCCAAGCAGTTTATCGGCCTGAAAATTAGCCAGGCTGCTAAAGACTTTTCCCACTAAAAACACGCCTTCAAACTGGCCTAAACAAGCGGCAATCAGATAGTCTTCAAACTCGTATTCGTCCCAGTCCAGTCCCTTGCTAAGCAGATCCGTAACCAGCGTCATTAACGTTGGGATAATAATATGATTAACTAAAACGGTTTGAGCAAACTTTTTAGCGGCCGCTTTTTTGTCGGTACCATATCGTAACTCATTAAAGGCTTGATACTCAAGGTTCATCACCTGAATCGGATTGGATAAAAAGGCGGTCAGATAGCGGAACGCCCCTTGATTGGCTTGAAAATAGTTTAAATCCTTAAGATACCCGGACTGCTGAGTTTCATCGGTCGCCCGCATATAGGCTTTAAAGGCTTCATCTTCAGCGGCGGCACGGCTTTTTCCGGCGGCCAGCAACTTATCCAGATGATACTTGTAACAGGCATAACCGCCGGTGATAGATGATACCTTATCGCCCCAAAGCGTCAATTTGGTACCATATTGCATTAAAGTATCCGCCCACGGTGCATAGGGAGAATTGTTGCGGGAGTAATTAAGCATGTAGATTAAATCTTTATTCAAGCCGCCGGCCATACGATTCTTGGCATAGTCGCTGTTGCGATATTTGGCAAAAAACTGGTTAAATTCGGGGTTCATGGGATTGGCGGCCATAACGTTTAAGGCAAAATCTTTAACCGGAACCTGGTGCATATAAGCGGCCGAACCAAGTAACTGCTTTAAAAAGCTGGAAATATTAAAAGCGATTTTGGCCGGAACCCAGTGGCGATATAAGGAATTCAGGAATTTAGCGGCAAACATGGAGTCTCCGCCCCCCTTAGCAATGGTGTCAATGCGTTCCACTAAATTTTCCACCACATTGCGGCCAACGTAGGCGGTAATGGCGCTCTGAACATCTTGCGAGCCATAAACGCTGCGTAAATCCCGCATAGTCTCACTCCAGGCTAAAAAGTGCGACTGTTCAACTTGATTGGCAAAAAAGATACTAAAAGCGGAGGTATTCAGATCCACCTGCTTCAGGTGGAATTTACGGGCAATTAAAAACGCCGGAGTAACGGACATCTGCCCGGCGGAACGCCCCATGGAATTTTCGTCTTGCATCTGCTTAACTTTGCCATCCTTAAAAGAGGCCGGAAAATAATTTTCGATCACCGGCAATCTGGCGCCAAAGCGGTCAAAGGTCAACTTATCGAGTTCGGCACGCTGAGATTTGATATAATCCCGCATCCAGTACCCCAGCTCTAAAACTTCCGGTTTGATAAAGGCTTTCAGTTGCTCAATGCTTTTATCCGTCCAGCCGTTAAACTTCATCATTTTGGCATAGTCGGCTTGCTCATAAGTCAGTAAAATCTGTAAAGCGGCCGCTTGAGACAGAGCGAGTTCATGTTGTTGGAAAGTTTCGGCCGCCGGATTAGCGGCAAAAATGGTAACTTTATTTTGCTTGCGGGCGTCTTTTAAGACGGCGTCCATATTGGCATCGTCTACCGACTCGGCAAATTCCAGATAAGAGCGTACCACGCCGGAATCGTAATCATCAATCTGCCGCTGTAAAAAATCGGCGGCCACGTCATCCAAACGCAACCCCTTAAACTGCACATAATTTCCTTTGCGGAATTCGGCTAAAAGCGAGCGGGCTCCGGGCATCATAACGCCGTGAGCCTCGTAATCCTCCACCGGAATAGACTCATGTTTTAACGCCCGCTTATTATCCACGGTAACGCCGTTATGTTCACTGGTAAACATATTCACAAACACGCCGGAATGCTCTTCAATTTTACCTAAACTGGATAAATATTTGCCTTTGGCCAAAACGCCGTTCACCTTGGCAATCTCTTTCATCGCCACGTCAAACGCATTCTGCATTTCCCGCAGTTTAGTTTGTTCAACTTGAGTTGCCGCCTCCACCTTGCTGAAAAGTTGTCCGGATTGCGACTCATCAAAATTTTGGATATTTTTACCGGCCACGATTCGCATTAAAGAGGATAATCCGGCATTTTTCAGAATAAAATCCCAGTGCTTTTTTTCTTGACCAACGGGAATATGGTTTTTACCAAAAGTAACCTCATCCTTAACATTTGTCCGCATTTGTTGAACCAAAGCTAATCGCTGGGCAATTTTATCCCGAAAGGCGGCCTTGGCTCCGTTCACTAAGCGTTTTAGTTCAATTTCGGCGGTACGTACTTCGTTCATCGACCGGAAAGCTAAGCCGCCAAAAAGCTCCAACAAACGATTATCAGCGGCAATCCGGGCAATTTCGGCTAAATCTCCATTAGCTTCGGCGGTATTCAGAGCCTCCAAATTGTCGGCAATTAAATTCCGCCAGCCACCGGCGGAGAGGTTAAAAATTTGGCGAATGCGGTTCACGGTGGCAACTTCAGACGGGATCACGCTGGTCGGAATGCCTTTGTAATTACGTTTGGTTTTTACCGCCTCCAACATATTTTTAATTTCCCGTAAAGAGCCTTCTTTATTGGACTCATCAGCTGCATTTAAGATGTCTTTAAGAATGGCTTCAAACTCATATTGACGGCGACCATTAAGATATTTTTTACTGGGTTTATTAGTAAAATCAGCCAGTTTAAAAATGCGATCGGTAAATTTGCCCTGTAAATTTTCCGGCAAATATTTTTTGGCAAACCGGGCAACTTGTTTTTGTAACATATTTAAATCCAAATTATCTTTCTGTAACTCTTTTTTTACGGCGG
Organism: uncultured Victivallaceae bacterium; assembly: GCA_964512385.1. GTDB lineage: Bacteria > Verrucomicrobiota > Lentisphaeria > Victivallales > Victivallaceae > CALXXL01. Next base: position 5,503 of record CAZEHZ010000051.1, read on the forward strand.
TTAATTGCTTGGAATACTCATTGTAAGCGGCCTTTTTCGCATCCTTAATGGTGGTAGCTAACAGTGTTTTAGCCTCGGAATCATTCTGTAAGGCATAATTCACGGCATCCACATCCGCCGGGGTAAGTTTGCGGTTGGGAACATGCTTCATAACATGCTTATATAAGTTTTCAAATACCGGATAATCGGTTTCTAAAATATCCGGCTCAAGCCGGTTGCCACGCTCCAGAATATCGGTAACGGCATCATCTAAACGGATTTGTTCCTGCATTTCAAATTCCAGTTTAGCCTGGCGGTCAAGCTCTTTATCGGCGGCCAGTTTATCCCGTTTTTCCTTGGCATATTTACTGCGTAACTCTTTTTTGGTTAAATCGGCAAAATAGGCCACCAATTCTTCTTCCACTTCCACGGCATCCCGGCCGACTTTGTCGGCAATATCCTTAGCCAGTAGATCAGAGGCAATACCGTCGGCATTGGCCAGCTTGTCATCCCGTTTCTGCATGGTGGCCAAATCGGTCATAGCGTTACCGGTTTTGCGGGGCGGCATGGAGTATTGCTTCCATTCGTCAGCAATAAACGAGCCGGAAAAGGCGGTGCCTTTAAATTTGGCAGACGGCACAATTTTAAAATCGGTCTTGCCGGAGTAATCACGGGCATAGCGGTAAAAAAGTTCGGTTTCGTACAGATAATCTAAAAACTTCTGCTGTTTAGCGTCCCGCATAACCTGTTGGCGTTTAATTTTCATTTCCATAGCCATTTCGGCGGCCTTGTACATCATTTTGCCATGCTGAGCCATGTTCAGCTGAATGCCGCTGGATTCGGCGGTACCGATGACGTCATCAACTCTTAACACGGTATGAGTATTGGCTAAAGGTAACAGCAGTTTGGCCAACGCCTCTACAGAAGCGTCAAAATCGGGTGATTCGTCTAAATTCTCCGCCACCGCAAACCGGATATCGGGATTAGCGGGGTCAAACTGGCCGTTATTATCGGTAGCGGACTTAATCTGGGTGGACTCAAATGCCACAACCTCTTGAATCCGCCATATTCCGTCATCTTTTCCGGAATCGAAAGGGGAAATTTTAGCGATAACGCCGTCATATTCACCTTCTTCCACCATCCATTCATCCAATGGCAAACCACGGAATTTTCCTTCCAGAACAACCTTATCCCGACAATTAACAATCAAGGGATTTTTTAAGCTTACATAACAGGCATAAACCTTGTTTTCATCGCCATCAAGATTCCAATATCCTTCAAGAGCATAAGTAGATGCATATCCTTTGGACGGAGTAAAATAAAAACCCTTGCCAAAATCCCCATCATCACGCTGTCCAAATTTGTTTTTATCAAAAACAGTAAAACCATAATTGGGCGAACCATGGTAAACCACCAGCGGCTTGCCCCGGACATCCACCACCTTGGAATCGCCGAACCACCGTTTAAGGTTTTCCGACTCAATTTGTTCCTCCGCCACGCTGAATCGGACATCGGAGTTTCTATATGGTAAATCAACTTCATACCCCATGTTGCTTGCTATATTGTTGGTCTCATTCACGTCTAACGGCCGAACAATTTTTATAGCTCCCGATATGTACCAGTCCTGAGCTTTGTTGGCGTTGGTGTTGGTTTGGAATTTGTACCAGCCGTCAGTCGGCAAATGGTCTGGAATATCTTTAGACTTGTTTTGTTGAGCTTCGTTGTTGTAATCAATATCGGCCGCCATTTCAATTTCAAACCATCGTTCATTATCACGCCGATAAGCCACAGAACCGTTTTCCATTTCGCCGATATGCCTTGCCGATGGTACATTGGTGGCGTGCCAGCCCGGACGCATGGCGAATTTAGCTAACGCTCCGGAGCCGTTTAAACCCCAGTTGTAAAAAAGTTTTTCGCCGGATTTTTTATGTGTTCCCACATAAACATAACGGGATTGAGTTTCGGCGGCACTGGCAATTTCCTGCTTAGACGGTGCTTGATTTTTGTTATTAAAATCCTGTATAACCGCCTTGCCGTCTTTATCGACAAGATAGGTCTTATATGTTTCAAGGTTTTTAAAATTGGCGATAGTTGGACTATCGGCATCATACCATGTATTAAGTTGCATGGCGTTGTTTTTATCAATGAACAAGGCGTGAGGATTACCTTGTTCATCAACATTAAACAACTTATAGGCCTTAATAGTCTTTTCCGGTGCCGGTTTCTGCCGTAAGCTGAACCGGATATGTTCATCAATTCTAATTTCTTTATCCGAAAAAATAACATAATTAAACCCTTCGCCGGAGCCAATGTATTGCGAAGACGGCTGTTCATAGTCAGCTGCCGACCCAGTCCACACCGGAGAAACCGAAAATTTGACATTTTCAAATTGCGTGCTATTGTAATTAAGAAAGTCGGAATAACTCTTAGTCTTCTGCTCGCTATTTGCACCAGTTGATGACGGTTGTAGTACCGGAGAGCTAATTCCGGCTTTTGCTTTATTATATTGTTCGGCAGTAATTTCATGAGCAGATCTGATATGATGTTGTTTTTTGGGATCAGCTTTTTTCCTTATTTCAATTCGGAAATATTTTCCGGTTTCATCATCTTTCCGGACTAAGGTTAAATTGTTGTTGATTTCATTGGCTAATTCCGGAGCATCTAAAACAAATTCAACTGCGGATTTTACTTCAATTTGATTTTTAAAATATTGGTCATGCCGGCCAAGTAAAAACTCATAATCGGCATATAACCGGTTACCGTCCAATTTAAAAACATTAAACATATCTGCATGATGTGGAACTTTGCCATCAACAATTTTTCCAGTCTTATCTGCATAATTTGCTGCTCCGGGTCTACGCAAGGCGGCACTAAATACACTCGCACCGCTGTTATTCGCCACCGCCGCAGTCTGATTAACCTTCTTATAGGCTCTGGCCACTAAAACCTTAACGTCATTGTCGGAGAGTTTAAGATTGCGGAACACCGGAATTTTGCGGAGCATATTCATAAAAGCGGCTTTAAACTTCTGGAATAAATTGGCATCCGCCCCTTTTTCGGCAAAGTGAGCTACAAAC